>PAOW01000033.1 GCA_002710015.1 Methanobacteriota archaeon
GTTTTTTCTTAAATCCGTATTTCAGTATGAACGCTCTCGGGCATTTATTCAGTAATTGCCTTCTTGTGACTGACCAGGCTCGTGGTTTGTTTATCCATTGTATCTTTTTTTCATTCATCAAACGTAGCGATAAACTTCAACCATAGTCAAACCTTCGTGTCAATCTCAGTATAGGCGTTTACACTTGCTATATCCTCTGTAAGGTTAACTCAAACGTCGTTACCCTTCGCATTTACGCCCAATACATGGGCCTCCCTTCGAATGGCTATCGAAATAATCACAGACTATAGACATGCAAAAGAATATTCATTGTTAAATCTGAGCATAAGGTCGCAAGTATACAGAAGGGGATAGATAGTATAACACCGGAAACGAATCTTTTTCTCGGTCCAGTTCCTCGCCAGATTAGGCTAAACAAAAGAAGAGTTACTGGAACAAAAAAAGGCTGTGCTAACAGTATAAAAAGGTCAAAATCCGAAGTACTGCATAACCCTATACAAAAGGTCCACCACCCTTCTGACTCCAAATAGAACGAAATCAATGTAATAAGGAAGGTCAATACTATTGATAAATTGAAACCGGAATTGAGATTTTTCTCGTAGTTTTTGATTAACTTAATGCTTGCAGTAATGATGTATAATATGTAAAAACAAAGGGAAACGATGAGTATAGATTTGATAAAAAACATAGATTCTGGATCTTTTTGACTCAACGTTTTAGCAAAATAAAAGCTTAGTAGAGCAAAGATGACAGCGCATAATTTCAGAACTAATTCTTGATATCTCTTCAAGGACTCTATCAAAGGCATCGACCGTTCTCCTGTTGTATTTGCTTATTGTTGATAATTTAAAAAACAACTCCCGGCAACCATATTTTCTAAGACAATCTAAGGGCCTATCCGAAACCCCTTTGCATTTTATTTCCCTATACAAAGGGGATTCAGTAGGTCGATACAGACGCTACCAACAAATGATAACTTTTTACAAAGTACTAGGATTATCAACTTGCGTATTAATTTCAAGAATGATACCGTGCAGTTAGAACGACTACCGTAATTTTGCAAGACTCTGTTTGAATGATTCTAAATTTTTCTTTCGCGTTTCTTTTCTATCTACTATTGGATTTGGGTAATCTGTGCCAATAATACATCCTGCTGATTCTTGAATATGCAATGGAGCTAAATGCGGCTCAAATATGTATTTTGATGGGAATTTAGAAAGCTCTGGAACCCAGTGTCTAATGAATTCTGCATCCTTGGTTTCAACGTTCAAACTCGATTTCGAATCCGGACAAGGGTTGTAAATTCTGTAATAAGGCATTGAGAATGGTGCAACTCCTGCTAACCAAAGCCAATTTCCGTTGTTCAGTGCCCAGTCACTATCAATTAATTTACGCTCAAATACATCCCTGCCATGTGTCCAATTTTGCCATAATTGCCCGCGAGTGAGAAAGCATGAAACTGCGTGCCTTCCAAGGTGATGCATCCATCCAGTAGTGTTTAGTTGACGCATCATTGCATCGATGAGAGGAAATCCAGTTTGGCCTGAATCCCAAGAATCCAGCAATGCATGGTCCAATTCTCCCCACTCGATTTCTTTACATTGAGAATTACCAGATTCTTGGTCCCAATTCTCAACCGATCTTGATAGAAGATAGAACATTTCTCTAAACAATATTTGCCCATGAATTGAAACTGGAGGCACAGTATGTTCACTTGATTGTTGTATTTCTGAGCATGAATTCCACAATCGTCGAATCGATAGACATCCTGTACTGATGTAGGGTGACAATCCGGTGGTTGATGGTTCCATTGGATTGCCTTGAACATTGGTTGAAATTGACTTTGGCTTGTTGAAGTTTTTAACAAAGTCACGCTGGGAAACTACCTTCCTTTCGAATCTTGTAAGTGCTTCACTTTCGCCACCGCAGAAATAGCCAGGTGCACACAGCAGAGGCCGAATTTTGTCGAGTGATACTAAATATTCTGAACTAACAAACATGCCATCCTTGAGTCTATTTGATGACGGATTTGGGTCATTTGTTTTGAATACAATATTATCGAAATCTCCGAACTCTGTTTTGAACAATCGAACCATATCCTTCATTGATTTAGGTGTTCTATACCCCGAGGAATTTACCACTGCTTCGATATCGAGTATTGTTTGAGATGAAGGGAAGGATTTGCCAGACCAATTTTGATTAACGTCTATCAGGTTTCTTTCAATTAATTCTGATTGTTTTTTATCCCTAGGATTTGTCGAGTATTCCTCTAAAAAGATGACATCATCATCTTTCAACTGTCCTGTAATTGATTGTAAAACTTCTAAGCAGTCTCCAGAAAATATGTGTAGGTCGAGATCTAATTTATCTCTCAAATTTTGATGCAGATTCTCAACACAATCAAACTGGAATCGTAATCGATGTTCCCCCATAGAGGGGGTGCTCCTCTGATGAATTTCTTCATCGAAAATATATATCGGAAGAATGGAATCGATGTTTTCAGATTCACAAGCCCAAGACAATACTGGATTGTCATGAACACGCAATGAGTTACGGAACCAGACAACAGCTACTTGCATAGTTTAAATTCCCATATATGCGGCTTAAACATCTGTCTAATTGCATAGATATCCTTCATGGTCCACAAATGGACAAAGGTATTCATTGAAATTCAAATGTTAATATTTTTTCAATCAATGTTCAAATTCTGCTGATTACTCTAATTAGTTAATTTCCAGAAGAATGTAAGCGCTTCATCAGTGCCACCTTTAGAAGAAAGAAGCATTTCTCCATCCTTCCAATATTCGTATATATTCTCTCCAATATGACATTGGAAGAAGGAATTACTTGAAACACTTAACTCAATCATCCAAAATTCGTTTGCCTGATTCACTAATTCTCTCAATTTGTCATAATCGCCTTGAAAATCGAATGAACCACCTTTTCCTCCATCAAGACTTATCGTCGTAGGGTTAGGGACTGTAACTTTTAGGTTAGACAGTTCCATGTCTTTCGAGTTGTATTTTGGTGATAGGAAATTTTCATTTGGGTCCTTGTCGGAATCTGAGATTGAGACACCAAAAATCTTGGAAAAGAAATTGATCAGTGAAGATATCATATTACAACCACACATAGCAGATTTATAGATAATATGCAATCCAAAATTAGGTATGAGCCCTTTCGTTTAATAATCGATAACAACGGTACCCTTAGGTTCATTGTAGGACTGATGAAATTATTTCTAACATAGATTTATTTTCAACTGGAGATCTAATCGCAAATCTTACAGCAGTACTAGGCAATTCAAGACCCATGTTTTGGGCGTCTCTAACGAATAGTCCCTTTGATTTGCATGATTCGATAAATCTATATGACGAATAGCCTGAATCTTCAGGAAGGTAAGTCAGTAGATAATTAGCTACACCCGAAAATACTCTAAAGCCAAGTGATTCCAGTGACGTATGCATTTTTTCCCTTTCATCATGAATGATGTTATACTGTTCTAGGTAATATTGCTCATTTTGTAAAGCTGCTACTGCTGCAAGCTGACCGGGTAGGCTAACCGCCCAAGGAGGGATAAATTTCCTGAGTTTGGACATCTGCTTGGTAACGGCGTATGCAACTCTTAATCCAGATAATGCGTAACACTTGCTCATACTCTTACAAACAACCAATTCAGGAAGTGATTCACACAGTGGTTCCAATGATTCTGCGTTTGGAAGATAATTAATGTAGGTCTCATCAATCCAAATCATCTCACAAATTGAGTTTGAATTTCTTGACTTTGCTATCTTTTGGACGATTTCTGACATTTCTTCACAATAAACGCCCGTTGGACTATTGGGGTTCACAAAAATGACCGCATCATGCTCGCTAGCCTGAGCAATCAATTCATCAGGGTTAATTTTGAATCCCTTGTCGTCTTGAAGGACAAAGTATGTGATATTACAGCCAATCACATGTTGTAGAATATGACTATATTCCCCATACATCGGTGATAAAATCAATACTCTTGAGGTCTCATTCAGTAACTGAGGGAGTAGTGAAAACATTAGTGATGATGATCCTGATGATACTGCTACATTGTTACTTGGAATACCTCTCACTTTTGCAATTGTTTCAATTAACTCCTCGCACTGTGTTGGTGGAGATTCTTGACAAGATCTTTCAAGTTGGGAGCTAATTACTTGTAGTGCTTCGGGGCATGGAGGAAATGGACTGTCCAGCACATCAGCCACGATTAGAGAATCACGAACATCGAAATCAAAACCAGAAGTATCCCACGACTGGCCTCCATGATAGCAGGCGTCGTCGCTATCTTCTAGTTCACGATTTTTTTGGATTTTGTCTGCAAATTTTGTCAATGTTTTCTGGACATTCATATGCATTGGATAATATACAGTATCACCATGCTTGACTCCAACATTATCGAATACCATCATACCATTATTCTGGTACATTTTTTTGACTTCTGAATGACCCATAGCAACAATATCAGTACCCCCGTTATCCGCTACAAATTCCAATGCATGACGCATCAGACTAATTGAATGATTTTGACCTCGATATTTTTGTGACACGGTCAAGCCTCTTACCTCAAAAGTTGAACTCTTATCATCACATGAATTGAAAACTGTTTGATTTAGAACATCTGCTGAGAAATACTTTGCTAGTCTAAACGGTTTCTTACTTGGTGGATTCAAACTAATATATCCTACAAATTCTTGTTCTTCCATACATACAATGAAATGCTTACCAGGATCTTCTAGTCTTGATTCATCATTTGGCGAATATTGACCCAATTCCTCTGCATAGACTTCATGCCTCAATGAAGCGATATCATTCCAAATATGACTTATCCTCTCATCAGCAGGCAAAGGGAAATCAAACCGCAGGAATTCAGCCATAAATCTACCCAGTGATTCATTTGTAATGAATGGTTTCCTCATGGACATTACAGGATAGATATTCACTAATAATCAAAGTAATTATCGATATGAGTTATCTCAATATTGTAGTATTTTGATAGTAATTCTTCAAGCTGCAAATCCGAGCACTCTTCAATAAATTCATACTCCTGATTGGACATAATTGGGATACCAAAAGATTCAATGAAATTTTTTTGGTAACACTGAAAATCGCCGCTGATTTGGAACGAAGTTAACTTCGCATAATAATGCATAAATCGACTATTGAGTATTTTTTCAAGTGCAACTATTGAGATCTTTGAACCCCCTGGTATATTTCGCGGTTGCATGATAGCATAGCCATTTGAGAACAAACTATCAGATTTGTCAATTCGGAAGTTTGGACTGCTATCAAATGTCTTTGTGAGCAATTTTGGACCTCTTGAATCCATGCCTTGTTTTCTACCCCAAGCATACCATGCTCCATATTTCTGTTGCTTTTTCTTATTACCGCCGTCTCTCATCGCAAGTTCATTTCTCCACGATTTTAAGTGTTGAAAAGTAAGAGGCGTATTTAATTTGAGATCACTTTCTGGAATTAATTTGTAAATCTCTCCGTCTCTAAAATATGGGAATATAATTCCCTTATCGTTTTTCATTAAATCTTCTGCCGTTGAAGATTCAGTAATTTTAATGGCTGGTTTTATTATGTTACTTTCAATCTCAACATCATTCCCTTCAGGGCTTCTTGCAAACCACCTTCCTTCTTTGAATTTTGATCGGAATACTTTGTCTCTAAGTGTTGCATATCCCACCTTTATATCACATAATTTTCCAAGGCTCAGTCCCGTTTTCTCAATCTTTGTTATATTCGAAATGTGAGGTTCCTCAGCTAATCTCCATTTACCAGATTTCAGATTATGATATTCAATGTTAGTGAAACCCGTTACAGGCAAGGATTCTTTATCAAAACCTTTGTACATATCCTTGTATTCCACAAACAGTTTTGACTTATCACTGTCCAAGAAAAGTAAACAAGTGTAAGCAAGTATTCCTTCAAAAATTAAATGATCTGAGAAATCTAAAATTCTCTTAATACATTTATTCTCAACAGCGTATTTCCTGACAGACTTAGCAGAATTGGATGTAAATAGATTATTTTGGGTGATTAAGGCTGCAACTCCTTTCGTATTTATCATTCGATGACATGAGATAAAAAAAAGCATAGCAAGGCTGTAATTTCCTGTTGTAAAATCTGGATAGATATCACTCAATTCTGTTCGATATTGGGGAGATAAATTTTGTAATTTCACGTAAGGAGGGTTTGTGCATACAATGTCAAATCCTTCACCCCTTCCAACCCTCTCCCATAATGATTCAGGATCTTCGATAAGTGTGTCGACGGCGAATATATTAGGATTTATTTCATTTACATCATAACCATTTTTCAAAAGATAAAGTAAAACATGAGAAATTGCAAATTCAACTGCTTGTTCATTGATGTCAAATCCTATTATCTGCTTTCCTATAGAGTGTAGAGCATCAACTCCTTTATCTTCGAGAATAGAAGCGGCCCTTACCAAAAAACTTCCACTACCACAAGCAGGATCGCAAATCACAATTTCTCCAAGTTGCTTGTGAGTCATTTTCAAAGATTCAGATATCAAATAATCAATGATATAATGCGGAGTGTAAACAACACCCTGATGTTTTTTTGTGTCCGCGTCTATCAGTGATTCGAACATGGATTCAATGTCATAAAGCGAAATAACCGTAGTGGTTTGATTACTCGATTCAGATTCAATATTTTCTAGACGTTCTGCTAAGATTTTGAAATGTTTATTCTCCTTGTAGGCCGATTTTGGTATTTGATTTGTAATAAAGAAGTTCTTCACTATTATTGAGTGTATCACAGGAAGTTCTAGATGTGAGACCTTGTCAATGAAATTAACAGGATCAAAAATATCCATCGCCTCACTGGGCTAGAATCAAGGCTTTATCGCTCGGGCTATAACGATGCGTTGAACTTCCTGGGTTCCTTCGTAAATCTGTGTTATCTTAGCGTCACGGAAGAATCTCTCCACTGGGAATTCTTTGGTATATCCATATCCGCCTAATACCTGAATTGCCTTCTCAGTTACCCACATAGCTGTATCACCTGCATACAACTTAGCCATACTGGCTTCTTTGGTATGCCTTGTTCCGCCGTTCTCGTAGTGCTCTTCTTTCGCCCAAGAGGCCTTGTATACAAGCAATCGAGAAGCCTCAATTTTTGTTGCCATATCTGCAAGATAAGCAGTTATCATTTGATGATTTGCGATCGGTTTACCGAATGCTTCCCTCTCGTGAGAATACTTCAGAGCTGCTTCATATGCCCCTTGAGAGATACCAAGAGCTTGGGCAGCAATACCAATCCTTGAGTTATCTAATGCATTCATTGCGATTGCGAATCCCTTACCTGAACCTTTCAATACATTTTCAACTGGGACTTTGCAATTTTCTAAAATTAAGGTGCATGTATCTGATGACCTTATTCCCAACTTATCCTCTTTCTTACCGACAGTGAAGCCCTCAAATGATTGTTCTACTATGAAAGCGGTAGAACCACCGTGCTTTTTCACACCATAATCTGGGTGGCCCACATCCTTCGCAAACAAAACGTAAATTTGAGCCTGTGCTCCATTCGTTACCCACATTTTCTCTCCGTTCAGTATGTAATGCTTGCCATCTTCAGAAAGTTTAGCTTTGCAAACCATTGCTGCTGCATCAGTACCTGCTCCAGCTTCAGATAGTGAGTAAGCCCCTACTTCTCCTGCTGCAAGCCTGGTGAGGTATTTTTTCTTCTGCTCATCGTTTCCATGCAAAGCGATGGTTTTTGAGCATAGTCCGACGTGTACGCAAAACATAACAGCGAAAGATGGATCTACTCTAGCCAATTCTTCGATAATTATAGCCTCTGAAATGTCATCAACAGGGTTTCCACCATATTCTTCGGGAATTGCTATTCCTTGCAATCCATAATCTAAGAATTGCTCCCATTCCTTCGCAGGTGGTATCTGGTTAGCGTCCCTGTGTTCAATGGTTTCAGGTAATACCGACTCCGCAAAGTCCCTAACCATTTCACGAATCATCTGTTGCTCTTCTGTCTCCTCAAAGCGCATATTACAACCCAAATGGTTGCACCATTTTATGCATACCCATTCATAATTCACTCAAATCAGTGCGTTCATATATTATTGGCAATACGGCGACCCGAGTTGAGACCATGGATGATGAGGTCATGGAATTCGGGATTGCACATAGTCGAAAGTATTCAAGAGACCACTTGTGGTATCAAGAAAAGGACGACAGGTTAGTAATTGGAATATCAGATTTCCTTGCAGCAGACATAGGTGAAGTACTACGAATTATTCTTCCTCATGCGGAAACTGAGGTGGATGAGGAGCAGAATCTCTTCTCTATCTGGACTGCTGAAGAGAAATTTACATTCCCTAGTCCTTTTGCTGGAGAAATCGCAGAAGTAAACGGTGAGGTAGAGATTAATCCCGAACTGGTTAATGATTCCCCTTATGATTTGGGCTGGATTATTATTCTAGATCCTCACGATGTTGACATGGAAAATCTACTCGAGCCAGACGAATATGTTGACTTTTTAGCCGAGGGATGATTCATTACGTATC
This sequence comes from Methanobacteriota archaeon, assembly GCA_002710015.1. GTDB lineage: Archaea > Thermoplasmatota > Poseidoniia > Poseidoniales > Poseidoniaceae > MGIIa-K1. The sequence goes on from PAOW01000033.1 coordinate 8,588, forward strand.
TCACGAGGCCAAACCCATATTAATAGACGGCTCTAGCAAGTAATGTAATCATTGGTAATGAGGTTTAGATAGCATGGACATAGACAAACACGAATTTCAACTAGATGACCTAGTTGAAAGAATAAAGCAAAACGACCTGAAGTTGGTTGCTTTACAAGTTCCGGAAGGTCTCAAAATGCAAGCCTTGGAAATGATGGATGAAATTGAAAGTGAAACCTCAGCAAGAGTGGTGTTATCTGCTGACCCTTGTTATGGAGCTTGTGACTTAGTCCATGACAAAATGCAGAACATAGGTGTAGAATTAGTTGCACACATGGGCCACTCACAGATGAACATTGACTCTGGAATGGCAACCCAATTTATTCCAGTAACATACCACGGTAGCCCAGAAATCGCTCCGGTTCTACCTTATTTGCACGCTCACAGAGAAATTGCTAGAAGTCGCCTAAATGATGCCTCCGGTCCGGTTTTGTCGGAACTTGAGGCAATAGACAAGTTCGAGGACATGGTGGGAAGAGTTGCACCGCTTACTGACACAAAACTAGGATTGGTTGGCAGCATACAACACCTACACCTACTACATACTTTCAAGAAGCATTTTGAAGATGCAGGATTTGATGTTACAATTCCTGTTGGAGGAGCAAGGCTCACACTACCAGGGCAGGTACTTGGCTGCAATTATTCAGGAGATGATCCGACAGTTGGTCACTATGTATTCTTGGGAAGCGGAGACTTTCATCCTATTGGCTTAGTTCTTCATACTGGTAAACCGCTTGCAATGTTAGATCCATATTCAGGAGACGCAAAAGAAATGGGAAGGGAGAGAATAGAACGTATACTCCGGCAGAGATCTGGTTTGATCATGTCTTCTATGGATAAGGATAGGTTTGGCATTTTGATTGGTGCTAAGCCGGGTCAGATGCGTAGAAATCTAGCCTTGCGAATGAAGAGAAAATTAGAGAAACACGGTAAGAAAGGTTTCCTACTTGCAATGGAGCATATTGGTCCCGAACTAATTGATTTTTATCCAGTAGATGTCTTTGTGAACACCGCTTGCCCCAGAATCGCAATTGATGATGCTGTCAAGTATGCTAAACCAATGATTACTCCCTATGAGTTACAAGTTGTATTGGGCGAAAAGAAATGGGAGAACGGATATAAGTTTGACCAAATACACTGAACTCTTTATCCAGCGCAGCATGTTCTCAAAATGAGATGAACCGCTGACTAGCATTCGGCTTAATGATGACTTTTCTGAGGATTTTTTTATTGAAAGTTCAATAACCATAGACGATGACCCTTTGCAGTCATGACCTCATATCTAGACCGCATAGGAGCAGGCCTCGTGCTCAGCAACCCGGAGGTTTTTGGTTTCGATTTTATTCCAGAAAACTTAGTTGGGAGAGAAGACATGCAGAAGGAACTAGCTGCGATATTCGGTAACATTAGTCATCCTGAAGGGACCGCCAGGGCTGTCATTACTGGACCGGTAGGCTCTGGGAAAACCGCACTTGCAAAACGGTTCTGCAAAGATGTGATTCGGCATTTCGCTGACAAAAGGAATATCCAATATGTCCACGTAAACTGTCGAAACGCAGCAACTCCGTCTCGAATAATGCAAAAAATAGTTCAGGATTTAGACCCAGGTCATCCAGATAGAGGTCTTGGCGTGGGAGAACTTCTGACAAGCCTTAGGAGAATGCTCAATAGCAGCAATTCTCACCTTATCGTTATTCTCGATGAAGTAGACCACCTTCTCAGAAGATCTGGAGACGATATCATATACAAATTGATGAGAATCGATGAGGACAGAGATGGTGCGGGAACACTGTCTGCAATCCTAATTAGTCAAGAGCAAATTCTGGACTTACTAGAAAATGCAGTACTTTCAAGAGTTGGTCGATCAAACCACATTAGAATACCTCCTTATGATGAAAATGGACTTTTCAAGATAATCTCTCAAAGGAGAGATATTGGTTTAGTAACAGGAACGTGTACGGATGAAATTCTACAATTGGTATCTCAAGCTGCCGCTCCATCTGGAGATGCAAGACAATCTATAGAATTACTTGAAGGAGCAGCAAAACGAGCTGAAGCAGCCGGGAGATCTATCATCGAATCTAAGGATGTTCAACGTACTGTTGTTACTATGCCAAACAATGCGGATTCTATGAATATCGATGACATACCAGTTCATGCAATGCTCATCCTTCTGGGTCTTTGTAGACGTTTGAAGCGACAGGAAAGCGTTACAAGCGGAGAAGCAGAAAAACTCTACCACGTTGTCTGTGAAGAATTCGATGAATCTCCAAAAGGACATACTACTTTGTGGAAACACCTGAAAAGATTGACACAGGAAGATATTATCGTAACAAGAACTGCCAAAGCAGAAGTCGGAAGGGGGAGAACCCAGCATATTTCGATGCCCCACATGCTCCCCAGTGACGTAGCAAGACGTCTTGAAACACTGATTCCGACAAAAATACGTCGATAGATGATTATTTTTAATGACAAAAGGGCATAAATACCCCGCTCAAGTCGCAAAGCCGCTCAAGGGTTGATAATATGGCAGAGACCACATTTGTTGCAGTAGTCAATGACACAAATCCAGACAATAATGGACGTTCTTACAACATGACCGTTAGTGGAAACAATCTTTCACAATTCCTAGGTAAGAAAATTGGAGATTTGGTTGACGGAATTTTCGTTGGAGAAGGAGAACAAACCCTTGCTGGTTACAAATTGGAGATAACTGGCGGGTCAGACAAGACTGGAACTCCGATGAGGAGTGATTTGAGCGGAGGTACACGCCAATCCGTCCTTGTCACCGCTTCAACCGGTTTCAAAGGCCATTCACTAGTATTCAAATCAAAAGGTGGAGAGAAGAAAAGATTCCGCTACAAACCAGACGGAATGAGAAAGCGAAGAAATTTCCGTGGAAATACAATTACCCAAGACACAAGACAAATCAATCTCAAAGTTGTTGAGGCTGCAAACAAAAGCCTGGAAGACATTCTAGGTTCAATTGAGGAGAGCAGCGAGTGAAGCCGCGAGGCTGATCTGAGGTTTTGGAAGGTTGGGAAGCATGGCACGCAAGCTTCCCGCACAACCCGAAGTAAACATAGGATTAGTAGGTCACGTAGACCACGGAAAAACCACATTAACACAGGCTCTTTCTGGAATCTGGACCGATACTCACTCAGAGGAGAGGAAAAGGGGTATTTCAATTAAACTTGGTTATGCAGATACAGCCTTCTACAAAACCGACAAAGGAGAATACTACGCAACAGGGAAAAGACCAGGTGGAGGCAATGACGATGTTACAGAGCTACAAAGGGTTGTTTCATTCGTAGACGCTCCTGGTCACGAGACATTGATGGCGATAATGATTACAGGTGCTAGTATCATGGATGGTGCCATGTTGATGGTCGCTGCAAATGAAACATGCCCGCAACCTCAGACCAGAGAACATCTTATGGCATTAGAAATCGCTGGGATCAAGAATATCGTAATCGTGCAAAACAAAATCGATTTGGTGACAAAAGAAAGGGCAATTGAATCATATAATGAAATCAAGAATTTCTTGAAAGGAACCATCGTAGAAGACGCACCTATTATTCCAGTATCTGCACATCATGATGTAAACTTGGACATCTTAATCCAAGCGATTGAAGCCACAATACCAACACCCGACAGGTCACAAGATAAGCGAGCTATCATGCATGTTGCAAGATCTTTTGACATAAATCGACCCGGAACTAGGCCCACAAAACTTCGGGGAGGAGTAATCGGAGGAAGCATCGTTGAGGGAGAATTCCAGAAGGATGATGAAATATTAATCGGACCTGGTAGGAAAATTGAGAAAGGCAACAAGGTTCACTATGAACCAATCCGAACTAAAGTCTCTAGTATGCAAGGCGGAGGTCTAAATCTAGACAACATGCACGCAGGTGGTCTATGTGGAATGGCTACACCATTAGATCCGGCAGTAACCACATCTGATAATCTATCTGGACAGGTTGTTGCTAGAGTGGGAGACCTACCTGAGGTAAGAGAAAAGGTCGACATTTCTGTAAGTTTGATGGAAAATATGGTGTCTGGAGAGGGAGAGGAACCAAACCAGATTATGCCATTAAGATCTAACGAGATGTTGATGGTTAACGTTGCAACAGCAACTAGTGTTGGAGTGGTCTCAAATCCAAAGAAGGATAGCGCTACCCTAACATTGAGATTACCAATTTGTGCAGATAAAGGCCAAAGAATATCATTGTCTAGACGTGTTGGTGCTAGATGGAGACTAATAGGACACGGGACAATCCAGTGATTCTCATGCAATGCGTCCTTGTTGACACCTGTGGATGGGTAGCAGTTATCGAGGCAAACCTGAATATAGATAAATCACTAATCGAATGTGCTGGCATAAATCAACTTGCAATATTGCCAAGAGTTTTGGAAGAACTTGAAGCCATTGAAGGGGTGAATCTAATGCTCCCTATGTTGCGAAAAAAATCAATTGTTTTGGATACTCCAAACAACTCTGGAAAACACACAGATGACCAGTTATTTGTTGTCGCATCAGAAAATAAATTTCCAATATTAACTGTTGATACGGAATTGAAAAGACGGCTATCTAAAGCAAATCTTCCGTGGATTGAGGTCATCGGTGGGACTCACCTGAGATACGTTCGATGATTTAAGGTAGAGTGAATAATTCGTCGTCTCCATGGCCATCTAGTAACCTAAGTTTTACTCCTGCATCTATCCAAGCATGAGCGTAATTGATTGCTCCAAACGCCCTGACGTAATCACCATTATCCATGAAAAATCTAGCGTCACTAGAATAGTCATCTGCCATCTTGAGCATAATTTCAAGCTGATCCCAATCCTTTGTTCCTTCATTTGGTATTGGTGTTGCCTTCTCTCTGGCTTTCTTTGTGAGTTTTAGGTAGTGGTCAACCTTTTCTCTTGTTAACTTATCATTTATCTGCACTCAATCACCTCTTTGCCTTTTCATCAGTCGATTTACATCGCTTGAACGACCCAACGACTCATACAAATTAATCGCAAGCGAGATTCTACCTTGATCTTCAGCATCACACGCCCGTTTGAAAATTTGTCTTCTTTCTTCCCAATCACTAGCAACTTTAGCTTCTGCAACCATCTTTTGCATCTCAACCCTTCTGAGTTTTGATAATTCTGGAGACTGCCAAACGCGAACAAGACCATCTCGTCTCACTGTTGCCATCGTATCTGCTGCCAAACCGACTAATGTATCCCCCAAATCTATGTTCACAGAATCAATAAACAGATTCTCAGTCATAGATGTTAGACTGCCTTCTATCGAAAGGACCCACCAGCCGTCTCCCGCTTTGTGTGCTGATAGAGGTTCTAAAGAGCGTGTATCAATCGTATCTAGGCTGTCCCATCCATATGGATGAGGGGACCCCTCCCATAGCATTCCATCTGCACTTTGCAAGAGTAATCTACCTCCTGACATTTTGCTCACCCAAGACCACACTCTATCCTCGAGGAGTCTTTGTGAATCTTCTTTGGCCAACCTAGCACAACGAAGTTTGCCGTCTTCATCCTGCCAAAGCAAGTGCTCCCTGTCAAACCACCCAACTAAACGCCTAACCCCTCCAGCTTCAAATCTCTTTAATCCTCTACCATCTTGATTGAAAACATGCAATTGGCCTTTCCTACAAGAAAGTACCCAACCGCCTCCGGGTCTAGGTAGGATGTCACTGAATCCTCCTTGAGTTGCTCTACCATCCCCTAATTGTGATCCGTCACTAGCTTTGATGAGATGGAAACCGTGTCCATACAGGAGGCCTATTTTTCCAGAATCATGGTGAGCTGCATGAACTCTGAAAGGTAATTTCTTTTTCCATCTTTGCTCTAAATCCTCGTCAAGGAGCATTATTTCAAGGCCACATGAAATAAGTAAAGAGTTACCTACTGAAGTGGCAGAGGATACAATATTAGGTGCTTGCCATGATCTTGATACAGTCCAACTCATACACTCACCTCCATCATACCCCATGCAACTAGTTGCGCCCTTGCATCATTTGTCAACTTAAACATCCTTGACCTACCTTTTTGTTGAACTGACAAAATACCACTCCTATAGAGCCGGTTACACATCTGCGACATTCTAGGCCTTCCAACATTTAGTCGATCTTGAAGACGGTTATCTGAGGGAGAGATTTCACGCTCAGATGATACCTCCACCAATACTGCTTCACTCTTTGATAGGTTTCTTAACGTTTGAACATCCAGAGGACTACTGCTTCTCTGTCCAATAACTGGTCTCCTCAATGCGGCGAGTAAATCTGCTAAACCTAGTCCGTCCGGCACACCAATTGCATCTAGTAATTGGGAAAATAGACCTTCAACATCTTTATTTGTTCCACTGTCTATTATATTGTCCTCATACATTTCTTCATCCTCTGAAAAGTAATCATCCTCAACTTGATGATTGTCTTGAATTGGTTGTATTAATGTAGCACTTGGGTCATCAGATATCCATAATTGATTTTCCTCTCCTGCCAATTTTTCTGGAACCTTATACTCGGCTTTAGTTTTATCAAAAGGTGGAGCATCTGTTTTATTCAAACGATTTCTTGCTACCAAAGCACCAAATCCTCCCATTGAGGACACAGGAGGTGGTGATTGGTATTCTGCGGGAGGTTTTTGTAAACGATCTAGGTCAAGGTCGAAGCTGTTTTGCGGATCTAGGGTTTTATCGATAGCATCAAACTCTTTCATATGATTAGTTTTATTTTCAATTTCTTCTTGTATTGTATCTACTTCCAAGTCATCATATTGTATCTCGCGAGGATTAGCCCTCTCATCATCCACTATTTCTCGAAGCAGACGCATGACTTTGTATGGTGACCCTCCTGTTTTGTCCATAACATAATCTAGAGCATCTTCATTCATTGACCAACCCAATTTTGAGGTAGTAGCTATCCTTGCTTCACATAATTCTTTTACTTCATCTGCTTGAAGGGGCTGAATAACCTCTGTATGGTCGAATCTGGTTACCAGTGATGTAGGCCATTGGGCTCTTTGCTCAGTTGAAAGAGAGATTATCACTACTGCATTTAATCTCTCCAAAGGAGATATCAGGTTAGAAATGACTTGAGACAGATGAGATCCGTCTACATTTGGGAAATCTAGAGATATCAGCGGTATCGATCCATCCAAGTTTTCAGTAAATGATACTAATCTTGATGCTATTTCTTGTGTACTGGAAGGAACATCAAATCCAATCATGGATACAAATAACTCGTTTAGTATACTATGCGAGTGATTTTCGGTTGGAAACATGTCTAGATGTACGCTTTTTGAGGTCTCCCTGGACATACATCTCATCAAAGATGACCGCCCAGAGCCCCTCTCTCCTATGAGTAAAATTAGCCTAGGAGTTCGATTTTTCAAGAACCTTGACCATCTGGCACTTAACTCATCCCTTGCAACTAGCAATTCAGCTTGACCTGGTTCTAGTGGCCTAGCCTTGAAGGGATTCTCTCGTAAAGCAGGTAACCCAAGAATTGGATATTCTTCAGCCATATGCACACTCAACTTTAGCGAGTATATGATGTTTCACATAATTGATTAGCATTAGACGTGCGTTAACACACGTTATTAGTGATACCAATAGTATTTTTTTTACCATATTAACGCATCATTAACAATCTATTAACGCGTTAACTAATGCGTTAATCCAACGGTTCATTCATCAAGAGGGATAGCATGGGCCTGAATCAGAGGAAGATGAATGCCAGTAGATGAAAGCAGACTTTCAGGATTCTACAAACTATCAGTTGAAGAGCGCCGAACTAAGGTGGCTGAATTAGCAAAACTAACTCAAGACGAAGTTTCAGCATTGGCAAACACTGGTGAACTTGAAGAACTAGCAGCAGACAGAATGATAGAGAATGTAATTGGTACAATGTCACTACCTGTTGGCGTAGCGACTAATTTCATAATTGACGACAAACCATACCTCATACCCTTCTGTGTAGAAGAGTCCAGTATTGTCGCGGCAGCTAGTAATATGGCCAAAAGATGTCTAAAATATGGTGGATTTAAGACCTCTAATGATGATTCAATCATGGTAGCCCAAATTCAAGTTCTTGGCCTAGATGACATTGATGCAGCTGGAGAAGCTGTATTAACAGCAAAGTATGAATTAATGAAAATGTGTAATTCGCTACCCTCGACTATGGTCAAATTAGGAGGAGGATGCAAAGATATCGTTGTTAGGAACATACAGACACTCTCTGGTAAAATGCTCATAATACACTTGTTAGTTGATACAAAAGACGCAATGGGCGCTAACGCAGTTAATACCATGGCAGAATTACTTACAGACAAAGTTGAAGAAATTACAGGTGGGAGAGTTCATCTTCGAATTTTATCGAATCTAGCCTCTGAGAGGTTGGCAAGAGTAGAAGCGGTATTCTCTCCCGAGGAATTATCAGATGATGGTTCAAGAGAAAATGGTAGCAAAATAATTTCTGCAATACTGGAAGCACATCACTTCGCAGTGGCTGATCCTTACCGAGCAGCAACCCACAACAAGGGCGTTATGAATGCGATAAGTGCGGTTGCATTAGCCTGTGGACAAGACTGGAGAGCGATAGAAGCAGGCTGCCATGCTTGGGCAGCTGTTGACAATGGACACTATTCTTCAATGACAAAATGGCATCGAGATGAGAATGGTAACCTAGTAGGTAAAATCGAGACACCAATGGCGGTAGGCATTGTTGGAGGTGCATCAAAGGTGCATCCTGCTGCAAAAGCTAATCTTTCAATCTTGGGTGTTGAATCTGCAAAAGAATTGGCAGGAGTTATAGCAGCCGCTGGACTTGCACAAAACCTTGGTGCAATGCGGGCTTTGGCCACAAGTGGAATACAAGCAGGGCACATGAAGTTACATGCTAGAAATATGGCAGTAAGTGCAGGCGCTCTTGGGGAAGAAATAGAAAGAGTTGCAAATATAGTAAATTCACAAAAGGGACCTGTTACTCAACAACTGGTCAAACAAACGCTTGAAAATCTAAGAATGAAATAACTACTCAGACTCTGAAACACCAAGAGTAGTCTGAACACTACCATCATGCTCGGTTTCATCTCTGAGTGCCAGTTTTCCTTCCATACCATCCAGTAAACCTGATGTGACAACCATCTCCCTAAACCATGCTTTGACTTTCTTTCTATCAGTATGAGGGCATCCAAACATCTCAGAGAATCTCCTGGTAGTGGTTAACCTCCTAGTATTCCCATCTCTCCTTCTACCGACAAGCCCTGCTTGTGCTAATTCACGTATGTGATCGTAAGCTCTCTGACCTAGAAGTTCCACAAGTCTAGACTGAGGCATAGGTTGATGATATGCAATCAGAGCTGCCGCTTTCAGTAATTTAGGAGGCAATTCTGACTTGGTTTCCTTAGGAAGATGTTCGGCAATTTTTGGCTTTACTTCCATAGCCCACTTCTTTCCAATCTGAACAACCTGCAATCCGCCACCCCTCCTTCTTTTGATAGTGCTTTGCAGATTTGCTAGAGATTCAGTAATCTCTTCCTCCTCATAGCCAAGATTTTGAGATAATTCTTCCAACCCTAGCGAGCGACCAGCGCTGAATAACGTGGCTTCAAGCAGTGTTTCTAGTGGTATTTCTGACATGTAAATTACTCCTTACTCGACCAACCAATCTTCGGGATTCTCTGAAGAAGATGCCTCCTCCAACTTTCGCTGCTCCTCGATTTCCTGTTTTTCCTTTTCCGCTGCAATTCTAGCTCTTTCCGCTAGCCTTGCTGCATGCCTCATGGATTCTGTCTCGTCTTCCTTTATCGAAAGTGATTCGTCTTCTATCATCTTGTTAGCTAAAACAGTGACTTCATCGAAGGTTTTTGCTTTAGGCCACCTATCCTCTAGCATTATCGGGTCATCTGGATCACCTTGACTTATCCATGCATAACCGCGATGAGTGAGGAACAAACCAGCAACAAATGACGTTATTTTCGATTCCACATCGTAACCTTCAGGAATCTCTCCAAATGTATCGATTAGAATATTTGACAACTCTGATGTAACATCTGCAACTGGAACCTTTGATTCGTTTCTTACAGTCATTACATTCCTCATGGCAGTCCAACATCTGCGTATATCTCCTTCCATGTCTTCGTTATGCATTCGAGAACCCACATTGTCAAGCATGTTTTTTAATTCCTCAGCATGACTCTTTCTGTAGTCTTCTTTCGCTTTGAGAATTTCTGCTTCATCACAAGCATCTTTCAGTGCTGAAAGCAATTCACCTAATGTTGATGGTCGCCCCTCATCTCTCCTCATTCGTTCATCGAAGAACGAAGGCAAAACGCTGTCAGCGTCTCCTCCTAGTATGGTTGTGGTGAATATAAACTCACTATCATCATAGTCAGACTCCCATCCATAATCAACAAAATCCTCTTCCTCATCTAAGTCCATTGCGATTACCCTATCAAAGAGAGAGGAAGCCTGCTGAGTGAGAACTTCCCAGGACATTCGTATTAACCTACCACAAGCAGGTAAATCTAGGCTTTCTGCTTCTTTCCTGACCCGTTGCGTGAAAATTTTCAGGAATGCTGACAAATCGATATTCCAAGGATCCATGCCTTCCTCTCTAACTAAAGAAAGAACAAGCGCTACTGAACGGTCAAATGGATCAGACAAAACTTGATGCTCTGCACTTTCCTCCTGTGCGATTCTAAGAATTCTATCCGCATATCTCTCAGCTTCTCCAATATCCTCATCTTGGCCAACTAACTTGTCGAGAATATCCTGTCTCAAAAACCAGTCATCTAAAACTGATTGCTGCATTCTCAAACCTCCGAATCTGCCTCAATTTCTGATTCAGCGTCTTCTTCAGTTGCTGCTAATATTTCACTGACAATCTCTCGACGCTCATTTATGTCCTCTGTGAGCTCCTCTGCTCTCTCAACAATGGCACTGAAACCATCGCTAGGTTCTGTTTCATCCTCGGCCATATGTTTCAAGAGGCCGCCTAGGCTTTTTGGAACAGGCAGGGCTTCTGGCACCTCAGGCATATTTTCTGCGATTACCTTGGCTTCTTCTATTCTGGAGTGATTTTTGTCCGACGCATCGGATGCCTCTTTCTCTGCTTGAGCACCCAATTTGATTGCTCTATCACGGTCGAAATCAACGATTCTTCTCGAGCAACCGTCACCGCCATGAGTTATTCCTATGTGATGGTCCGCAAGTTCCAATGATACCTTACGTAACGTTACCATAATGAACTGTGCTGCTTCGCTTCTGTTTCTGCATTCTGTTGCGATTAGTTTAGAATTAGGCACGTCAAGGTTTTGGTCGACCTCATCGAAATAATAGAATGGAGATGGATCGTGGTCTTGAATAGCAAATATCAATGACAATGAAGCCATTGATTTCTCTCCTCCCGAAAGACCTTGAAGTCTAGACTTGTTCGACTTACCACGTGGTTGTGCCCACATATCTAAGCCACCTTTGAATGGTTCTTCTGGGTTTTCAAGGAATAATTCTCCCCTTCCACCATTGGATAGTCGTTTATATACTACCTTGAAATTCTTGTTAACTTCTTTCAGTGTTGCTAGTAGTCTAGTCTTTCTTTGATTCTCAAGCTTGTCTGTAATATCAATGAGGCGTTTTCTTCTTTCTTGGAGAGTTTTGAAATCATCTTTCATCTCATCTAATCTAGATTTACAAGCATCATACTGCTCGATTGCCAGCATGTTAAAATCACCAAATTTGTCAAGTTTTCTTCTCAGACTATTCAGTTCTTTTTCTGCATCACCAACATTTGGTATTGATGCATCTGAAGAAGCAACTGGAATTCCCTCGGCCTCCATGTCAACTAACAAATCTGCAAGCGCTTTTTCTTTGATTGCAAGGGCATGAGTTATTTCATTAGCTAATGATTTGGCATTTACTGCGTTACTAGCCATCTGATTTGCATCTGCTCTAACTTCTGCTCGTTCTTCGACAAGCGATCTACGCTCAAGCTCTAATCCTTCGTGCTCATCTAACAATGTAGCTCGCTCTGATTCTTTCTCAGTAAGAATAGAAGACTCTTTTTCTATATCTTCTTTCCAGATCTTTACTGATTTCTCCCGCCCTGCCATGTTAGCCTGAATCTCATCAGCTCTTGATGTAAATGAATCCAATCTTTCGTTGAGAAGTTCCTCTTTTTCCTTACCACTTTCAAGCGTTACTTGTGCCTTTGTAGCAATTCCTTCTGCTTCAACTCTACGGGTTTGAGCCTCTAGAAGTCTTTGCTTTATCTCATCTGGACTAGAATTCCTAAGGTTTTCGGCAGCTTTTTCTCTTTCATTTTCTGCTTCAATTAATGCCATTTCACATTCTTGTAATAGGCCTAATTTTTCTGAATGTGCAGACTCTAATCCATCAAGGCGATTCTCTATTTTACTGGCATTTTCTTTAGCTTTGTTAAGTGTTTTTTGCGCCATTTCCAACTCTGTCCTTAGAGAACTTGCCTTGATTGAACTATCATTCTCAGCAAGAGCATTTATTCTTCCTCTGATATCGTTTTGCTTTGTTCTAGCCTCTCTAAGAGCAGAAGCAACGGTTTGAGCCATCAAGGATAGCCTTTCGACTTCTCCAACAAGTTTCTCTACCTCGCCAGCACCGTGAATTTTACCACCGAAACCAGTCTTCATTTTTTGGCGACTACCTCCAATCATTGCACCTCCAGGTTCTGTGATTTCTCCACCAAGAGTAACTAGTCTCACCCCTCCCATAAGTTTCCTAGCAGTTGAAATGTTGTCAACTACTAGCGTATTTCTTAAGGCATATGCTACTGCTGTGCTTATTCTTGGATCGTAATCTAGAAGTTCATGTGCGAATCCAAGAACTCCTGGTTTGTTTAGTGACATTGCTGCTTTACCGGACGCTCTATTAGCCTGCATTTTGTTTAATGGAAGAAATGTTGCCCTTCCCAATTTACGGCTTTTCAGCAAAGCCATAGCCTCAGCAGCTATTTGATCATTCTCGACAACCACAGAATTCATTCCACCTCCAACTGCGGTTGCAAGGGCATCCGCATGTGCTGGATCTTTAGGAGCGCAAAGTTCGCTAATCGTACCGATAACTCCTCTAAGTTCTCCACGATCTCGTGCAGCCATTACAGCAGCAGCTCCTGGTGCCATACCATTACTTCCCGAACGCTTGTCAAGTTCAGTTCTGGCAGCAGATAACCTCCGTTCTGCATCCTGTAACCTTCCATCAACTGCAGATGAGTCGTCTATGAGTCTCTTTTCAGCGTTCTGTGCACTTCTCAATTCTTCGGCTAAGGAAGATAGGTCATTTTGAGGATTTGCCTCACCTAGTTCTTCCATCCGCAATTCAACATCGTCAAAGGCAAGTCGAGCGTCATCTAGTTCTTCTTCTGCTTTGGATAATTGCTCTGCAACTATATCTGCTTCATTTGCCACTTTCTCGACATCTATCCTTGCATTTTGAAGTAACTCTCGAGATTTTTCAAAAACTTCGGTTGCATCTGATAACGCAACAGATAATGCTGCGTTTTTGTTGCCGGAGCTTTCCAAAGATTCTCTAATTTCTTTCTCAATTGATTCGCACTCCATATATGCCTTTTCTGATTCAGAGAGTGCTTCCTTCGCAGCATCTAAACTTTGAACATGAGTTTCTAAGTCTGCCTTTGCAGATTCTATCTGTTCTTCAAGTTCGGCTAGAATCTCTAAGTCTGATATGTCTGCGTCTTCTGCATCTGTTATGTGATCTTTCTTTCTAGCAATTGAGACTTGTAAAGCATTAATTTCCTCGATTAATCCTCCTTTATCTCCACCCATAGCATCAGAAATTTGTCTTTCCAGTTCTACGATTTTATCATCTAAGCTAAGCAATATCTTCCCAGATGACTTTACAGAATCCTCCAATAGTGCTGCCTCTGATAGGAACCTTGCTTTTTCTTCAGCATGATGCTTAATCTCAGCCCTTGCAGAGAGGTGCTTGGATTGTTGCAGCACCACGTTTGCAACATCATATTGCTCTTTTGTTGATTTAGCCTTCTCCGCTATGGATTTTTCTTTCTCCAATGTTTTGAGTCTAGCCTTTTGCTCGTCCTCAACCAATGATATTCTGTCGATGAATTCCTCAACCTGTGCCTTCTGCCTTTCGGCTTTGCGGATTTCATCATCATACGAAGTGACTCCTGCAACGGAATCAAGAACTTTTCTTCTTTCCATTGCTGTCATACTTGATAGTCTAGTTACATCGCCCTGTAAGACAATATTGTAACCATCAGGCCTGGCGTTCGCTTGACCTAACAACCTATGAAATGCCTTTTGGTTGCTTTCTTCTCCATTAAGCAAATAGGTTGAAACTGTGTTGTTTGACTTAGTCAATCTAACCTCTCTAGTCATCCTTACCTCATCGTTGTCGAGAGGTAATCTCCTTCTTCCGTTTGACAAAAGAGGATTTGCAAATACAAGTGTAACTTTCGCATTTCTTGCAGGCCGGTTGGATTTACCTCCATTGAAAATAAGATCCTTGGAATTCTGTGCACGTAGAACCTTTGCTGATCTTGCACCAAGAACAAATTGAATCGCATCGCCGCAATTCGATTTTCCAGACCCGTTAGGACCAGTTATAGCTGTAAATCCTCGGTCAAACGGGATTGTTGCTTCACCTTTGAATGATTTGAAGTTTTCAACTTCCAGCGTTTTTAGATACATCCCTTTCACCCAAATCAAAGCACTGAAACCTTGACGTTAATTCGGTAAGGAGACGAGGGGGGTTTTGAAGGTTACCCGAGTTGCTGGTTCTAGAAGCCCTTTCTAACACACTGTAAAATTAGCCGGCGTATGCCGATTATTGAACCATTCCAGTATTAGAACAACCATTACATCCCTCGCCATTACACAAGTGACAGGTTCTTCCTGCTGTTGACTGGAAATCATCACGAAGTCCTCCCTCAAATGCATCTTCATACTGAGATAGGCTTTGATGGCCCCACAGATCACCAATAGTCCGATACTTGTCTGCACCCTTAAGTTTCCTAGTTTTAGCAAGAGAACCTAAATCGCCTCCACGTTTGTATGCAAGGTCTAATTCCCTGTGAGAAAACTCCCTCTTGTCCTCTTTAGTTTTCTTCTGTTGTTCAATTTTATACTTTGGACCTCTTACAAGAAAAATTCCTGCTGCAAATATGCCAATTTGGACTGCAATTGCAGGTGCGGGAAATGGAAGTAAGACTGCTAAATCCTCTGAGGATGTTCCCGGTAATTTGTCGAAACTATCAGCCAATGCAATACCACACAGTGTAAGTCCTGTAACTATGGCTAACTTCCTTATTCTGACAGCCCAACGTCCTTTTCTAGGCCATCTGAGTAATGTTGAGAGGAATATTACACAACCCTCTATCAGCAATAATAAATCAGGAGCATCCCAAACACCTGGTGTTGTCACACATGGATTTACATCACCTGAGTCGAGATCCCTCTGAATTTCTTCCGAATTACAGCCCGGCTCTGCCATCTTTGCTAAAATTAATTTTTGAGGAGGGTCTAAGCCCATTAATGCCCCGAATTCAACATTAGCAACGGACACGGCAACCAGTGCTAAGCCGATTACAGCTGCTAACTTTTTCATCAGGCCCATATGCCTATCGTATAGAATGGAACACTTAATTTCTATCGCAATTTTATATCAGTCAAATTTGAATGCTACCGTCTGCTGGGACATCTGTACACATGGCGAAAGTTGTTATCGTTGGTAGCGGAATTGCAGGACTATTCGCTGCATTAAAACTCGAGGCAGCAGGGCACGAAGTAAATGTCATAACCAAACAGAGACCACAGGATTCTTCAACAAACTGGGCTCAAGGAGGAATCGCAGGTATTCTCGATAAAACTGATGGAGAAGCTATGCAGTCACACATCAATGACACATTACTATCAGGAGACGGAATTTGTGATGAGGTTATTGTTCGATGTGTAGTAGAGGAAGCTGGAGACAGAATAAGAGATCTTCTTGCAGTTGGAGTAGATTTTGAAAAAGAAGGAGAAGACTTTCATCTTGTAAAGGAAGGAGGTCACTCTGAAAGAAGAATTTTACACGCTAAAGATGCTACTGGTGCCGAAATAGAGAGAGCATTGAATATGGCAGTCGCACAATCTAGGAATATTACAATGAGCTCTCACACACTTGGTGTGGATTTAATCCAAAGAGTGCACGGAGTGCCTAAAAAGGGCGTCAAAGGAATTTGGTGTCTGTGTCTAGATTCTGGAGAGATGAAAGCGATACCAGCAGATGCGATTCTAATAGCTACTGGAGGTTGTGGGCATTTGTGGGAGCGGACCACCAATCCATCAGTATCAACTGGTGACGGGCTAGCTATGGCTGTAAGGGCAGGCGCATCAAACAAAAATATGGCATTTTTCCAATTCCATCCAACGGCTTTAATGTCAAGAAATAAGACTCCTTTTTTGATAACCGAAGCCCTAAGAGGAGAGGGTGGAGTATTGCTGGATGATGATGGTTTAATTAACTATAGAAAAGGAGATGATACTCCTGACAAACATTCTTTCACTCTAGAATTTTCAGACCTCGGAAGTTTAGCGACGAGAGACATAGTAGCTCGCGCATGTGACCAGAGAATGAAGGTTACAGGAGCTGATAATGTATGGCTAATTACAGATCACCTTGACAAAGAAAAATTAAGGAATCATTTTCCAAACATCGAATCAAAATTGAATGAATATAACCTATCACTTGGAGTCGACCCAATACCTGTTGCTCCTGCTGCTCATTACATGGTTGGTGGATTGTCTGTCGATATCAACGCAAGAGTGCTTCAAAACAACGCTGACCCAATACCTGGTCTTTATGGAATAGGAGAGGTGGCTTGCACAGGCATGCATGGTGCTAACAGACTAGCATCTAACAGTCTATTGGAGGCAATTGTATTTGCTGACCGTGCTTCAAGGCATTTCATTTCAAATCCAATAAATGAAGGAGAGTCTGTTCCTAATTGGAGAGCAGATGGAACTCATCGACTTATTGAGCATGCACCCCTAGTCAGAGACCTTGAAACGCTGAGAAAAACAATGACTGATGATGTTGGAATTGTAAGGAGTTTCAGTAGACTGAACAGAGCTAAAAGGATGTTAGACCTATTGGAGACTGAAGTCGATTTGATTTGGAGAAAAAGTATACCAACACGAGAACTGATAGAGTTAAGGAATTTGGTAGAGGTTGCAAAACAAATAACTGATGATGCAATGTCAAGAACCGAAAATCGTGGTTTGCACTACAATAAAGACCTTATCTGAGAGATTTTATTTGGGCCAGTAGAATAGAGTTTAGAGGAGTAGGAGTTCCGAGTTGTTCGCCTCTTTCGACGATTTGTCCACATAGTGAATCGATTTCAGTCTCCTTTCCCAACTTTACATCTACAAGCATTGAGCATGTATTATCTGAGGTAGCATTCAAGACATGATGTAAATTTTGTATTAATTCCAAATCACTTCCTATGTCAATGCCAATTAATCGAGCTATTTTTGCACCCTCTAGCATAGTAGATTCCGCTTGCGAAATGAGAGGCTCCTCGAGTAGTGCACCGTTTTTAACACCACATATGGCTGCAATCGGGTTTATGGCTATGTTAATCAGCAACTTATTCCATAAAATAGAAGATAAATCTTCTTGATATATTGCTTCAAGTGAATTTAATTGATCTACAAACTCTGTTCCTTTTGGACCACCAATTACTAGATTCCCTTTTCCAACCCATTCTATACTACCCGGTGAAGGCCTTTTTACTGCGTTTGTAGTAACTGCTACTGCATAATTTTCATGCTTATATTTCTGAATAACTTCCTTATTGCCAAGGCCATTTTGAAGTGACATAACTGGGCCATTGGTCAAATCCTTGGCAATCTTAGCCATGTATTCTGTATCCTTAGATTTGCAAGTTATTATCACTTGATCGAATCTATTTTTCAAAGAATCATGAATTCCAACCTCGTCTAAACTTACTGTCCACTGGTCTGGTTTGATTTTCTTACCCCAAACTCCGGACACTGAAAGGCCATTAACCGCTAAAGCAGCGCCATGTTCACCTCTAGCATGGACGTGGACCTCATATCCGGAATCAACTAGTTTAGCCGCAATCAAAGACCCAATTGCACCTGCACCGAGCACTGCTATTCGCATACTCATACCTCATGATTGACTAAGTGCAAAATTACCCTTCCTTCATCGTCCAATTCGAGCCATGAAAAAGAAACCCCCGAATCAGGTTGTAATGCTGAGATATTGACTGTCTGTCCCGCAGGGATAACAATGTCATTAGATACGTTCCACTGCTTCCCATTGCCGTCAAATTCAATGTTTATTTCGACTTCACTCGACCCGGGGTTCTCAAGAATTAGGCTGCCGTTTTCTATCATAACTGAGCCTATCCAGTGCTGTGTCCTTTCACCCAATGACTCGATTATCAGACTCGGCCCATCCCTAACAAGATATGTTATTGGCCTCTCGATTGACTCACAATCTGTAATTGTTGAACCAGAAGGTACTAATAGACGGGTTTCGTTATCAGGATTATTTTTTGCTTGATAAACAATTGACATGTCCCACGTATGTTCGCCACTAATATTATCCCCGTTATACTCGACTTTATTTGTATCCAAGCAGTTTTCATCAGGATGATTGTAAGCTAAGACAGAATCACCAAACATCAACTCATCAGGGCCTAATATTACTCCTTCACTTGGTATAGAAAGGAAATGATCTTTTGAATATCCAGATTTGAAGGTATTATTGTAAATGGTAAACTGGTAATCTTCCAAATAACTCATGTCATCACCCGATAGTGCGATCAAACAAATTTCTGGATTCTTGATTTCAACAGATACGCTACCATTTTGATTTAGATTGTCCCAATATGTGTTGAGTGGTGATTCGGAGATATTGATGTATGAATCAATAGCTGTATTTAGTTCTAAACAGGCTTTTGGATCATCTAAATCTCCATTGAACTTCCAATCCCCTTTTGGATAAATATCGACATTGGGTTTCACTAAATTTTTCAATATTGCCTTTGAGTTTGTATCCACCTGCTCTACTTGCCATAATATATCAAATACTGATGGATTCCAGGGGGCTTCCCATTTGAAACTAAATTCTAATTCCAAATCTTGTTTGGGAGCGATTTCTCCATAGCATGAGTAATTGTCTAAGATCTTTCCAGTATTACAACTAATATTGCTATCAAGAGAAAAATCAGTTGCATGATAGTCTAGGAACTTGACTTTGTATGTCTGTTTAATTAGTGAAGGGTTACTTACAACTATTGTTTGGTTAAACCAATCATCTTTTATTGAAAGTGTCTCATCTTCTAATTCCCATGTTATGCTGTCTCTCCAGTCCTCATCTTCGTAGAATGGAATTTGGGCAGGTAACGCAGCTAAGAATGCGACAAATAGGATAACACCCAATCTGAAATGATCTTTTTCGGGTAATCCTTTGAAGTCATCTAAAACAACTGGTAATCTAGGATCACCTCCTCTCGAAATCAGCAGTGAACCACATAATGCAATGACTAGAACCCATATGCTCCATTGTGAAAATGCTCCATATAAGAATGCAAAGAGTAGAATTACTAACAACAACATTACCTGAGTAGATCCCGAACGTGCCTCGGGAATACCCATACGGGCAATTAGAACTCTACCTCCGGGGAATGTAGGTATTGGAAGTAGCGAAACCCATCCTACGAAGGTTAGCACCATCCCGACTCTCGTGAATGGATGAGCCCATGAAGTTTTGAGAATCAGTCCTAATTCGGACTCCATACTTAATCCAATCAGTTGTATGATTAGCGGCAATTCCAGAACTAGAGGAGCTGCGTCAACAATAGCGTAGTCAGGTGTTAGGTAAATTCCAAACAAGCAAAGGAATATTCCTGAAGTTATGATTACTAAAGGTGCTGATATTGCAGTATTTCCCAGAGTTGACCTATCAGGCCACAATCTAGCATCGCTCCTAGGGAGAGAAGCAAACCCAATTATTCCAAATGGCCACCATACTAAAGCGGGCCCAGGAATAGGGAATAAGTGCGGTAAGTGTACTCCTCTTTTCTTAGCCACAAATTTCTGAATGAATGATGCTAAAATAAGTGTTGAAAATATTGGAACTGAATAACCTAAGAATGCATCAAAGGTTGCATTTTCAACAAACCAACCACCCTCTGGACGAGCAGATGATAACCATTTTTCACCTGCAAACATTGTAGTGAGAAGTGAAAACACCCACATTGCAATTACAAATCTCGGAGATGGCCATTGCATTCTTGGATCTCGAATTAACTGAATAATCCAAGGATCGTCGGGATAAAGACGTGCATTATATCCAAGATTTTTCAAATGCGCATTTATCTCAATCAGGACATCATGCATATTTTCATTCTCTCGCTCAGACACAACGAAAGTAGGGCTTCTACCGCCAACGTCCTCAATTACGTAGCAGTATCGGGACAAAATACGCTGCAATGTTTCCCGTTTTGTCCACGCTTCTTTGTGGACTTGGATTACATCTTCGCTAGACATGCGGTTACTCTCCCGATATTTATCTGGGTGCAACCCACCTCAATGAATGAATTGGTTGCATGTCACTTATTCTTGAATCGTTTAAGACGGAATGTTTCTTCCCTCTCCATTTCTTCAAGTCTTAACTGAATGAATACTCTTGCTTCTTCGAGTTCTGGTATTACCTTGAACTCCAGTGCGTTTACTCTTCTTTTTGTTGCCTCGATTTCAGACAATAAGCGTTTCAGGGTTGCCTCCATTTCAGCTGCTTTTACCATTTTCTCGATAAGGCTGCCAAAAGAATCCGCCGCTTCATCGATATATGGTGAAGACCCAGTAAATCCTATAGCTCTGTCGCCAAATTCTTGCTTCAGGTTGGTGCCTGAAACCGATGGTACGACAACACCCATGATGTTTCTTCTTTCAACCTCGACTTCTGGAGAAGATGAGTTAGCTATCGCAGCAGATCTAACTTTCAACCCACCTTCGATAGCGTTGGCCAAATCTATTCGTGATTTTGCTAATACATATGATGCAGTCAGCTCTTTTTTGGCTTTTATCATATCTGAAAGAAGTGTTCTGAACTCGTGGAATAGACCATCTCGCTTCATCTTTAGCAATTTATATCCATTTTTTGTCTGCTTTATTCTGCGTTTAAGATTGATTAATTCGCTTCGGGTTGGTTTGATATCCAGAGCCATTTTAGTTCCCCCAAATCAATTACAGAATTTTAATCACGGTTGTCAGGATGATATTTCTCAATCCATTTCTGATCCAAACGGACTAGATATTTGGTGTCAATCTCAGACATCAAGGTCCAACACAAATCCAGAGTCTCATCTATAGAACGATCTTCGTCTCGAGATTGCCTTAGGAATTTATCTTCAAATACTCCTGAGAAATCAAGCAGTTGCTTGTCACGCTCATTCAATGCATCTTCACCGACGATTGCTACAAGACCACGCAGTTCTCTGCCTTGTGCGTATGCAGCATACATTTGGTCAGAGACAGATTTGTGATCTTCTCTAGTTGTATCTGCACCGATACATGAACCCATTAATCGAGATAGAGATGGTAATACGTTAATTGGAGGGTATATACCCGCTTGATGCAATTCTCTTGAAATAACAATTTGTCCCTCTGTGATATATCCTGATAGATCTGGGATTGGATGGGTTATATCGTCTCCCGGCATTGTTAGAATTGGGAATTGAGTAATACTTCCTTTCTTTCCTTTTACAATTCCTGCTCTTTCATAGAGCATAGCTAGATCGGTATACATGTATCCGGGATAACCACGACGTCCAGGAACTTCTTCTCTAGCTGCTCCAATCTGACGTAGCGCATCACAGTAGTTTGTCATGTCTGTGTAAATGACAAGAACGTGGTAATCTTTCTCGAACGCAAGATACTCTGCAGCAGTCAGCGCAAGCCTTGGTGTAATAATTCGCTCAACAGCAGGATCGTCTGCAAGGTTTACGAATAATACAGCATTTTCAAGAGCACCTGTTCTCTCTAGGTCGCTTCTGAAGAAATTAAATTCTTCCGCAGTAATACCCATTGCACAGAATACAACAATAAATTCCTCCTCAGAATCCTTCAGTCTTGCTTGCCTAGCGATTTGCAATGCGATGTCATTGTGTGGTAGACCTGATGCACTGAAGATAGGTAGCTTTTGTCCTCTAACTAGAGTAGTACAGCAGTCGATTGCACTAATTCCAGTTTGGATGAAATCGTGCGGACTTTGCCTTGAATACGGATTGATAGCTGCACCGATGATATCTGCATTCTCTTCAGCCACAATATCCGGTCCACCATCACGTGGTCGTCCTGCACCATCCAGAATTCTTCCAATCAAGTCATCAGATACTGGTAATTTGAAAACGTCTCCCATAAATTTGACACCAGTGTTTAGGTCAACTCCTGCTGTTCCTTCGAAAACCTGCACAACAACAAGTTCATCTGAGGTATCAAGAACTTGTCCATTCTTGACTGAACCATCGTTCAATCTCAGTTGCACAATTTCTCCAAATGCTACAGGCTCAGTCTTGTTCAAAAAGACCAGAGGTCCCTTTACATCAGTAATAGTTCGATATTCCTTTCCAGACATTTCTATTCCTCCTAATTCTCCTCAATCGCCCCTGCGATTTCATCATTCATCCTTTCAACCAATCCATCGATGTCATCTTTGTAGGTTGCCTCAAATCGGCCACGCATCAAATCAGTTCTAGCTGGAACGTTTACAACATCCTGAAGTTCTGCTCCTGCTGCCATTGCACTCTTTGCAGATTCTTGGAAGGTTAGAATGGCTTTTGCCATCTTGTAATGTAGGTCAACAGAACAGAATGCATCCACTTCGTGGAATCCATTTTGTTGAAGGAAATACTCACGAATCATACGTGCGACTTCCAAAGTCAACTGTTGGTCAACAGGCAGTGCATCAGAACCAACCAATTGGACAATTTCTTGCAATTCTGCTTCTACCTGTAACAAACCACTAATTGCAGTTCTAATTTCAGGATAATCTTGTGCAATATTGTCACGGAACCACTGATCGAGAGATGGTGGATATAGACTGTATGAACCAAGCCAGTTGATAGCAGGGAAATGCCTCTGTCTTGCTAGACCTGCATCTAATCCCCAGAATACCTTTACAATACGTAATGTTCCCTGAGAAACCGGCTCAGATATGTCACCACCTGGAGGTGATACAGCACCGATTACAGTTACTGAGCCGTCATCTCCGTTCAGTGTTTGAACACGACCTGCTCGCTCATAGAATTCTGCAATTCTACTTGATAGGTAAGCAGGATAACCTTCCTCACCAGGCATTTCTTCAAGTCGTGAAGAAATTTCACGCATTGCTTCTGCCCATCGACTGGTTGAATCCGCCATCAATGCTACATCATATCCCATGTCTCTGAAGTATTCCGCAATTGTAATTCCAGTGTATACAGATGCTTCACGAGCTGCTACTGGCATGTTGGATGTATTCGCAATCATGACTGTTCTGTTCATCAGGGGCTTTCCTGTGTTTGGATCAATAAGGTGGGGGAATTCGTCCAATACTTCTGTCATCTCGTTTCCTCGCTCACCACATCCGATGTAAACAACAATCTGAGCATCGGAATACTTTGCTAAAGATTGCTGTGTTACTGTCTTGCCTGATCCGAATGGACCTGGAATACCTGCTGCTCCACCCTTAGCTAGAGGGAACAAGAAATCAAGAATCCGCATTCCAGTGATTAGTGGTGTGTCCGGGGCATATTTCTGCTGGTATGGGCGAGGTGTTCTAACCGGCCACTTTTGCATCATCTGCATCGCAGTCCCGTCTTCTAAAACACAAACGTCCTCTGTTACGTTGAAGTCTCCAGTTGAAATTGATTTTACAACTCCACCCTTACCAGGGGGTACCATAATCTTGTGGACAATGGTCTCAGTTTCCTGGACAGTTCCAATGACCTGTCCACTAACTACCTCGTCACCTTTTGCGACTGTTGCCTCAAATTTCCACTTCTTCTCCATGTCAAATCCATCTGCATCAACACCTCTTGTAATGAATACACCCATAACTTCCTCTAAGGTTGCTAATGGTCGCTGAATACCATCATAAATTTGGGTCAGTAAACCTGGTCCTAGTGCGACTGATAAGGTCTCACGAGTGTTTAGGACTGGTTCGCCCGGGCGAATTCCGCTCGTATCTTCGTATACCTGAATTACAGCCTTATCGCCGTGTAGTTCGATAACCTCTCCCATCAGACCTTCATGTCCTACACGAACCACATCATACATTCCCGCTTCCATTCCAGTAGCTGTTACAACAGGCCCTGATATTCGGTAAATTACTCCTTCATTGCTCATTTCCTCTTCCTCCTTGGGTTTGGTTGGAATCACTTCCACAAATCAACTCCTATTGCCTTGCGAATTGTTTCGCGAAGGGTTGTATCCTCCTCAGTCCCTATACCAAGGACTGTCGGAGTGACACTTTCTGATAGTCTCTCTTTGAGACGCTCAGGTAAGGAAGCCAGCATTGCGGAGTCGACGACCACAATGCCCACGCCCTTTGTTGTAAGTAAATCCCTGAATACCTTTGAGGTGTCTTCCTCTCCTTCAGGGTTGTATAGAGTGCTGATTCCTGCCAATTGGAATCCTAGAGTGAATTCCGGACTGCCTACAACTGCAATTTCCATAATATCACCCTACAATACGTGTGCCTCCAGCACATCTGTTGTTAATCCTGCCATTTTCCCTCTTACAATGAAGCGTAAATCTTCAACTTCTTGAACTTTTGATGATACATAATGTATAATCGGTAAGGCTGATATTGGATGGAGGTAACTCATCCGCTGCATTTGAGTTGTTTCTCGGTTTTTTAACCAAGTAATGGCTGGATCTAATGTTCTTTTTTCATCGGATTCAATCAGTAGGTTTTGGAAACCTTCAGAGTCAAATTTACTAGATAACCTAAGCACATCTAACAAACCATCCCTGCTGTTACTAGCTTGGGAAAAACTCCTTTCTGATATGAGACGCCCACCTGGAATGAGCGCATCTGTGATTTCCTCGCTGGACAGGCCAAACGCTTGTCCCTCGAGTATGTTGATAATATTGCGATGGTCAATTTCTGCACATACATGGTTTTTCAGAATGCGTATTTCAGGAGATCCCCCTTTTAGCATACTTAGCGACCGCTTGAAGTAATGCCTATCAAGGGCATCTTCGTATTTCTGCAATCCTTCTTCTTCACCCACTGCGAGCATGGCTTTCCCGAAAGGAAGTCTGCGCATTTGCTCAACAGCTTCGCGTATTGTGTTCGATTCTTCAATAATCTTTAGCCAAGGAGTGTTGATTTCACTCTCCTCGGGCAAAATGGAATGCGCGACTTTCTTGACATCTACTTCGTTGTCAACCGCACGTAATACTACCTTTGCATTCTGATATTGGAATCTGTTAGTGTAGATTTCTACAATTCCTCTAACCTTCCCATTACACAGATTTAGAATATTGGACAATTCTTCTTGCAGATTGTGTGTCAATGCTGCCTCTACTAAATCTCCACCAGTGAAATGACCTGCATACAAGTCAATTTCAGCTCTGTAACCATTGTCTGCGACTGCGACCGTTAGTTGGTCAGGAGATTGTTGGATTAACTGACGTAACCTTGTTCTATCCATTAGACTGGATCTGCGTGACTTCGCACGAGCGGCTACATATGCAGTATTATTCCCGAAGATTGCCATATAATCGACTCCTTTTATCATCCAAATAGGGCCTCATTAACCGCTGCTCTCTGCTCCACCCAAGCCTCTTCCAACAATGTGTCGAATCTCAGGTCAAACGAGAGTGTTCCATCTTCGGCTTCAAGGATGAAGCCTCCCAATCCATCAACATCGTCTCCCATCGTGTAACTCTTTGCGGAGTCTGCTAGGGCAGACCTGTCGATTTTAGTTGGTCGCATTACCATTTTCGCTTTGCTAAGTGCTCCTGCTTTCTTTACAAGGCTCTTCAATAGGCTAGCACGGCCGGCAAGGCTTGCGTCTCCTAATTGAGCTCGTGCACTTTCTAGAGTTGCGTCTAGTTCAGCACGGCGAGCGACAAGGATTTCTTTTTGATTGGCTTGGCGAGCAGATGCGACCATTTCTCTTGCAATTTGGTCTGCTTCCTTGCTCGCCTTTGTCGAAGCGTCTCCTTCAATGGATGCCGCACGACTTTTTGCCTCATCAACAATGGCTTTGGCTTCATCTTTGGCCGCCTTTATGGTAGCCTTAGCTTCCGCTTCTGCTGAAGCGGAAATATCCTTTGCGAGTTGTTCTAGCGTCATTTATTCACCTCCGGCTCCACACCGAGATTTAATCTCGGGGGCAGCCTTGACTGCTCATAGGAACAGTGGTAGTGCACCTAGAATAACGATAGATTCTGGCAAAGCTGTGAAAATTAGAGCAGGTCCGAACTTGGATCCGTCCTCAGCAAGCATACCGACAGCAGCGCTACCGATGCTAGCTTGTGATACTCCAGCACCAATTGCTGCTAGACCCAATGCTATTCCTGCGCCCATATACTTACCCCAGTCATCATATTCACCAGCGTCAGTGGTGTTAACCGCAAGGACGCTTTGTGCAATCATTGTGATGCTCATGAGAACAAGTAATAGTCTCAGGCTCAATTTCATACTTTTTTTCTTCATATTTTTACCTCCATTTTTGTCCATTTGGACTATGATTTGTGACCCTCCACATGAAGGGGACGGCCGCCAATTGGTGAGAATGCTTCACCAGAGCCATCGTAGAACTTCCCCATCCACTCTACGAAATGTAGACGGATAGCGTGAATGCTTGGGGACAATAGACCGAGCGCAAGTGCGAATACTTGAACACCAATCCATATGAAAAAGAACAAAACTGCTGAGATTATCTCTCCCGAAGAAATCGCATCGGCCATGCTGTGGAATCCCATCTCATTGCCGATTTCTGCAATTTTTACACCCGCAACACCTACTGCCATAATACGCAGATAAGATAGCGTGTTTGCAAGAAGGCCAAATGTTTCAATTGGGCCCATTATTATGCCACCCAGCCAGCCGAAATTTTCGTAGACAGCTAGCCCATATATCAAACACAATACGCCAACAATGACCATTATAGACCAAGATGATGCTTCAAATGTTCCATAGGAGTCGTCAGTTAGGAAGCGTAGAATGTGTGCTGAGCCACCGATTAGGATAAGCAACCAGGAGCCTTTTTCGAAGAAAGCAGCAACAATTCCGTGTGCTTTGAATACGTTGTAGAATCCAATTAAGAAGCCAAATAGAAGATGTGCACATCCAAGATAGATAGATAGTAGGATGTAATCCTGCAGTGCTCCAGCTGCTCTGTGGAATGGTAAATATGTGTGAGTAAGTCCAAATAATTCACCGAAAATGGAGTCTGGTATGATGTATTTCGTAGAGGAATACATCGGCTCATACAACCAGACAAACGCATCCCATTTTTCTATGACGAAACCAAATGCCTCTGCTGTCAAGACGCCAACAATGAATGTTGCAATTCCCATATTCATTAGAATCCTTGATGCCACTTTACCCATAGGATCGTGGCCAATCTTAGACCTGATTAACAATGCCAATAGCATGATTACAAGCCCGTAACCAGCATCTCCCAGAATCAAACCGTAGAAAATTGGGAAGGTGAAAGCAATCATACTGGTTGGATCAAACGAACCATATTTTGGCCTACCAACTAGGTTTGTCAATACAGATGCATGTCGAGTTGCCTCGATGGTATCATACTCTATTGGAGGCATTTCTGTTTCATGGTGACCATGATCATCATGCCCATGTCCGTGGTCTTCTGTGAATTCTTCTATCTTAATGTGTGAGGAGTATTTGGATAATACACTTCTTGCAGAATCTGACTCAGAGGATGGTAGCCAAGCTTCAAGAGCGTAAGCGTGCGCACTGGTTGCACAGAGATTGTGGCCAGTCAGGATGTCTGACTCTCTTTCGAGATACTCCTCAATAGCAAGTAGAATCCTTCCATTCTTGTTTGCCCAAGATTCTATTTCGTTGTCGAAATTGACAATAGAATTTTCATGTTTTTCTAAGCTCTTTTGTGCAGATGATAATAGATCGCTAGGTTTTCCCTCACCAGTTGGTATCTGAACAGACTTGGCCCCAAGTTCTCCCATAGCCATCTGGACTTCAGCAGCATCCTTGCCTTGACAAGCAACTGCAATTACGTTCCCAGCAACATGAAGTTCCACTCTATCTTTCAAATCTGCAAAAACTTTTGGGATTTTGTTTCTTTTGCTGAAAGTACCTAAGTAAACCTCGACTGATTTTACTCCAGTCATTAGTTCCAAAGGTATGTTAAGAGAACTTATAGAGGAAAGAATTTCAATCCTCTCCTGCATTTTTGCGATTTCTGAATTTGCGTTTGCCTTTTGCGTAATATTATTTAGGACAGAATCTAATTCTTCTGAGAAATTGTCATCTAATGATTTTTTCACATCCTTTATGTTGACAGGTCCTTTCCTGTTCGAGCATTTAATTGAGGTTGTTACCGACCTAACCTTTGCAAGCATTGCAGAAATTTCATCAGCGTCGGGATGTGGTGTCCCCACAGTGATACCTTCAACCTCGCCAGAATATGGTTTAATGTGTATGTGGCCTAAATCAGCACACTTTCTGAGTAATTCGTCCAGTTTGTCAACCGACCCGGCCATTGTCAATTTTGACATTTCTACCGAACTGAACATAATCACACCTCAGTTTGACATTAGAGAATCTATTACAATCTTAACAGCAGATTTTCGTCGATCACCAGCGGAACTCTGAATGCTTTCTACTGCCTTGGCACCTTCTTTGTGAACCGTGCCCGCTTCTTTGCCAGCTTTTTCACGAGCGGAATCTAGGGTAGCGACTGTCGAACTCACCGAACCGTCTTGAGCGTTCTGAATAATCTCGAGTGCTTCTTTCCTAGCATCTGAAATAATTTTTGCTGCTTCTTCCTTGGACGCCGTAATTTTGGCGTCAGCGGCTTCCTCAGCGTTTTTTATGCTTTGAAGGACGTCTGGTAGACCCATTTGTTCACCCCTAGGTAAACCTCCGAAATGCAACCGGTTGATAACCAATGTGGTCTAGAAAAATTGCATGAATTTTCTGTTGTATTCTCAATAGCACCAAATTCTCAAAACCAAAATCCCAGAGGGCTTGTTATGTCTGACCGTTCGGCAACCCAAGGTTTTGACCCTTCAGGTATAGACGAAGATGCGTGGACAGAACTAGAAAGGCAACTTGAAGCCACCATTCCTGTATATGACAAAGTCAACAAAATAATGACTTTAGGGTTTGACAAAAGCATGAGAAAACACGTAAGGAGTCATGCGCAAGCAGGGATGAAAGTATTGGAAGTTGGATGTGGCCCGGGCTCTTTCGCCGTCGACCTAGAAAATGTCGATTTGACATGTCTGGATCCAAGTGCCGAGATGCTCAAGGTTTGTAAGAAAAGAGTGGACAAGGTTCGAAAATCGAGGGGAGAGACCCCCGCTAAATACGTCGAAGCTATCGCTGAAGAAATTCCATTACCCGATGATACATTTGACAGAGTTTTCTGTTTATTCTCTTTCAGGGATTTCAAGGATAAAAAACAAGGTTTGACAGAAATTTTTAGAGTCCTTAAACCGGGTGGCCAGTTAGTAATTTGTGACGCAGGAAAAGCAAATTGGTTCCATGGACTCTTTGGTAGACTTTACATGGGAACTTTCGTTCAGTGGGTTGCTAGAATTGTAACAAAAGATCCCAACCACCCTTGGAAGTGGTTAGCAAGAACTTACACACACTACGGAACTCATTCCTACTACAAGAATATCATGAAAGAGATAGGATATAATGATGTTAAAGCAAGGCTTCTTTTCCCTGGAATGTCAAGCAGATTCAAAGCACGAAAGCCTGAGTGAATAAAGCATATCTAACCCCCTATGGGAGCTGCTTATTTCTGATTATTTTGGCACACAATCAAACTTCAAGCGATACGCTCAACAGTTTCTGGTGTGATTCCTTCCTCTGGCGTTACTCTGTACACCATGATCGAAAGGTTTTCTGGAGCATTTCTGAATTTTGAAACAATCATAGAGGTCTCAAAGTCAGAACCGATTGTTCTAACCTTGAAATCACAAACCATGTCTGCAATTGCAGCCATTTCTTGTTTTACTGCTGGCGTAATTGTGTCGTTTGATACTGTGATGAACAGGATGCCACGGTATAGTTGTGTATGCGCTTGCATCATTCTCAACATAGCAACTACTCTGCCCGGATCATCTCTTTGCATGAAGAAATCTAGTGAATCTATAACTGCTCTGAAATAAGGACCCATGGCCATAACTTCATTTGTCATTTCAGTAAGGAAATCCTGGGTGTCATCATCAACAAAGCGAGTTTGGGCAAGTCTTTGGATATCAGGAAGTTTGAACCCTTCAAGCCTATATCTACTTGCTAACAATTCCTTTTCGAGAACCTTTGCATTGTATTCCTCACCAAGTGTCCTTACTGCTATGTCCGTTGGCCAATTATATTTCTTGAAAACACGAGCAATTTCAAGCTGTGATTCGTTTGTAGAGATTAATATTGTATTTTCTGGTTCTTCAGCAGGGGAGGTAAATTGTTTTGCAAAAAGTTCGGAACCTGACCCTGTTTCTGTAAATCCAACAACCAAAAATCCTCTGGGAACTCCTCCATGCATTGCATTATCGAATTTGGGAACTCCAAAACTGCCAACACCTCCGAAGAAATCCTCATCTTCTGGGTTGAATTTCATCTGCTTGTTCATTACAAATCAATCCTCAATGAATTACAACTTGACCTCTATCAATGAGGTCTGTACAATATAGATCCAAGTTTGATAACACCGAAGGCGGGACTTGGTCGGGAACATTCAAGATTACTGTTAGAACCTCTCTTTGTCTGAATGTATTAATAAAAGTGTGAAGATACTCAGCCAACATTCTTTCTTCATTGTATATTGCAAGAGAGTTTACTGAATCGATGAGGACAAAATTTCTTTCTGTGTTTGCGATTCTGAGCCTGTAAAGGGTTCTTAGCAACACGCTTTCTAGCATAATCGGGCTGTCAATAAAGGTGACGTTAGGGTATTGCACGTCTGTTCCGCCGAGTATCCCTGAAGATACCAAATCAATAAACTGAATATTAGAAACATCAACTCCGATTGTTTCAAAAGCCTCAATTATCTCAACAGCACCTCGAGTTGCGCAGATGTATACTCCACCCATCTCAAACATCTGCATGAGAGGAATCATTGTTGAGGCTGTAACCATGAATGCGTTAGAGTTACCACACCTAACTTGAATAGAAGAACTTAGGCTAACCTCGCTAAGTTGCTCCGCAATACGCTGATCTAACTCGAACAAATCAAGCACCCCACCTGCTAGTATTGTCGTTTACAGC
The DNA here is from genome assembly GCA_002710015.1 of Methanobacteriota archaeon. Classification (GTDB taxonomy): domain Archaea; phylum Thermoplasmatota; class Poseidoniia; order Poseidoniales; family Poseidoniaceae; genus MGIIa-K1. Next base: position 40,155 of record PAOW01000033.1, read on the forward strand.
TCCCCATTTAAGCATAGGAGTTAGCATAACGCCAAGTGGTGTCAATTCAATTGAATGTTTAGCTCGACTGTGAGCTGTTCCGCGCATTTTTACTACTTGCAAAAATCTTAGCAGATGCCCCATACGCTCAACATCTCCCATTACGATGATTCCATCAGCAATCGCTTCTTCTACACCAAACGATGACCAGTGAGCATTTTCTGATGCTGAAGTTATCTCTGAGATGAGTATTGTAGTACAACCAAGAGTTGCTAATTTCTTCCCTAGTGTGAATAAGAAATCACGAATTAACTGCTCGCTTTTAATCTTGTAACACAGAGTCGTTACTGAGTCTATTACTAGCCTTGTTACTCCTATTGTATTTACGATGTCAACAATCGCTTTAATGAGAGCGTGAACGTCTTCTAGATCAAACGATGCTTTATCCAATCCCAGCCATGAATAAAGCACGTCCATATCGAATACGTTGATTAAACCTGAATCAATCATATTCATGTCAAAAAATGCATACTGACGGATGTTCTCAAGCAGCTTCACACTTGGTTCTGTTGCGGTAAAATGTGCGCATGCTTCCCCTGCCAGAGCACCTCTAACAAGGAACTCCATTCCTAGCGTGGTTTTACCTGAACCGCATGTTCCTGCTGCCAAAACAGTGGACCCATAAGGTATTCCGCCTCTCAAAATCTCGTCCATGCCGTGAATACCAGTAATGCAACGGTCCCGACTATACACTGTTGCTGGCTGCATGGGTAACACTATACCCAAACCATCACACTAAATGAACGATACGCCAAAAACGCTCAAACTACGCCGGGAGTTGGTGTATTCGATATGTCCCATGAATCATCAAGAGATGGGGGCCCACCATTCCAAACTATGCTGCTATTTTGAAGTATTATGTCGTTAGATGTCCATTCTATTTTGCATACTTGATAACCCACGCCCTCATCTTCTTCAGCAAATAGGAACCTAAGGCGTCCTTTATTGTCATCAAGACCATCTAAATTTCCGACTCCCAAAAATCCGGTTGTTCCTAAATCATACACCACGCTAGCGCTTCCTGTAACTTGGCTAGAAGGATCGCCACTGAAAATCGCCAATTTTCCTCCGGGTATAACTCCGGATTTGTATAAATAATCGCTTTCTCCGTTTGTGCCGGTCCTTTCAAAAGACCACCCTTTTAGGGAGATTGCAAAGCCATTCTGATTCTGAACTTCTATCCATTCAGGGCCATTTTGTGAAGGCTTTGGTGATATTTCTGTCACACGCAGAATCTTTGGAGAATCTGCTCCATCATGGACCTCGAGGCTTACTGAGATTACATTATCATTTGATATGAATGTTCTACTAGCCACAGAGGACATAGTCGCCGTCGACCTTTCAGAACCACCTGTGAACAGTATATTTCCAACTTCAGATTCGTTTGATGAAGATATTACTTTTATGAGCAATTTTACTTGCAAACCGTAAGATAATCCCAGACCACTTGTTACTGCCTCCACACTGACATTACATAGGGCATTGATTCTGTCAAAATCTAACAATCCATTTTTCATTATCCCTGGTTGTATGACGCCCTTTTCAATTTGGCTGGGAGAAATGTGATGCCAATTCTCAGTAGCATTAGCTTGATCTCTTACTCCATCTTTGTAAGGTACATACCACCCCTCGCCATTTGTTAGTCGATCTAATCCGTCTACTGCTGACCTATCAACCAAATCGGTGTATGGATCGTTACTCCCTAATTCTAATTGAGCTAAAGACATGAAAGCAGTTAAAATCATCAAAAACAAGGTAAAGGCAGAGAGGAATTCAACGACTGCAACTACTGCGTTCTCATCGTCAGAAGCAGCAAGGCATACTGCTCTCCTACCCTGCATGATATAGGGTAAAGGGTCATTCTATTGAGAGTGTCGCCAGTTTATGTTCAAATTGTTACAATACCACAATTATTGACTTCAGCCACCGATTCATATTTGAGTAGATGATACCACCACCCTATCATGGCCTGCGAAAGCGTTACCAATAGAAGACACTCATCCAAGAGGTCTATTGGGCTAGTTTCGCTTTTGATATTAACATCAATAGGCGGAATAATGGCAACACCTAGCGCTGCTGCTTCTGTTAGCGGTGACTACGAAATAACCGCATCCGTATCCCCTTTACCCGGAGATTACATGTCTGCTTGGGACCCTGTTTACATGGAAGTTGAAATAACAAACTCAGGGTTTTTCTACAACACTCAGCCAAGATCAGTAGAATGGTTCGTTTGTGAGGGCAACCAATTAGAGAATGACTGTTATAACAATCGAGAGGGATACGGAATAGGTTCAATCGATCCAATAATTGTAGGTGAAAGTGTTACTTACAGTTTCTCAAACTATTTCTCACCAAATGGTGATGAAGGACTTTATACACTTGTCTATAGATTTATCGATTCCGATACAAACACAACAAATGATGCAGGCATTTACAATTTTAACTTGGTGAGGAAACTTGTTGATGTTATATTTGAGGAGCAAGATATTCTTGGTCAATTAGAAGGACTTGCAAGTTACAATGATGTATTGATTCTAAACACTGACACAGACTACCTAACCAGTGTTGAGGGCATTGCAAAGTCTTGCGGTAGTTGTGGATTGGTTGCAAACCTTGGTTGGAAAATCACAGATAATTTTGGAGTTGAACTAGCGAACGCTACTACTTCATACGCCGACCTTCCAAATTGGGGTGAAAGCTCCTTTACACGTAATCTTCCCCCAATTAATTTTGACACAGAAGGTGTCTATACGCTGTATTATGGAATAATAAGTTCAACAGGAACACCTTCCGGAGATATGAACTCTTACAACGATCTACAAAGCTTAGAAATTACCTTTGACGACACCGTCGACTTGCAAATCGAATCTATGCATCCAAGTTATGCACCAAGTTCCGCAGTATACTATTATGGTAACAATAGTGTTTCAGTTTCGGTAGCCAATCTTGGAAACCATACTGTTGTAGAACCTCTAGTCAGATTCACGATCTTGACTCTCGATGAAAATATTGAATCACAACAAGATTGCCTCCCCGAGGAGATTATCCCAGGTGAATCATACGTTTGCAATTTCAACTTGAATGCGCTCGGTGATAAACGGCTTAGGGTTTTCGTTAGCGAAGCTTTGAATGAGGGACTAGATCAAAAGCCATCTGATAACACCCTAAATGTGATATCTGAAGTTGTTAGAGGAGAGATAAACCCTTTAATCGAGCAAACAAATTTCTTCGGTACTTACAAAACAGCAGACAACATTGATTTGAATGCTAGAGTTAATCCAACTGCCGCTGCTCCGCTTTCATACACTTGGTGGATGAGCGGTATTATCCCGATTGGTTCTGGCCAAAACGTTTCAATCCCTGCATCCACATTAGGACTTGGAGATCATTATCTTACTGTTCGTGCTACTGATGCTTTGGGAACATTGGAATCCGAAACCATACCCATTACTATATTCAACAGCACTGATATCAGCATTGGAAACTGGTTGAACGGATCTGCTGTGACTAGGACGCACGCTACCGCTATTGCAGAATATGATTACCCGCTTGTTGGCGCCAATTATGCCGTAGGTGAAAATCTAGAGCCCTTGCTGCGTATGTCAATCGATGTAATACCTACTACCAATGCTCCCGATGCTGGCATGGATTGGATGGAATTTGACATAAATCTAACAAATGTAATCCCAGATAATATCCCCAGAGAATCTATTGCAGTCCACAAATTAAACGGATACGAACAAGTCATATGGGAACCTTTGGACTCAGAAAATTTCTTTCAAGTTATAGATAATGATACTCTGCGTGTTAACATAACACAGAATATGGACTTAATCATCGTAGGAGATTTACCATCACCAGAAATCGACCTTGACAATCCAATACTGACACTTTTGCCTGATGGTAAAATGAAACTAGATTGGAATTCTAGTGGAGACTTATCAAATCCCTATTTTGGAGGTTGGAAAATTTTCAGAGTAACCAGCCCGGTAACTGTATCTGCATACTTTCCAAACCCAGACGATGTTCCTAGTAGATTTGTATGGGAGGGATTGATGAAAGATTCCTTGTCTGCAACCTTGAACGGAACAATGAACTCTTGGATTGACGAGCGCTCATTAGAGACCGGAATTTGTGCATCATATGCTGTAATACCAACTGATAGGGCAGGTAATCCTGATTATTTAGAAGCAGAAGTCTCCCTTGTTGACGGCGTCCCAGGATTGACGTGTGGTGATGCAATTGACCCAACTGCTAGTGTCTCAGGATTAAAATCAAATGTTGTATATACCAACGATAGTGACTGCCATGCTGCAAATAGGAATTGGGACATGTGCTATGAATTAACCCTGTCATGGACATGGCCCGATAATGAGCCAAGTGGAGATCTCTCTTGGAACATATACAGAATTGAACAGAAACCTGAAGATGTAGATCTAAGATTTGTCACCCCGATTGCTACTGGACTACAAAATGTGCCTGGAGAGCAAGGAAATTTCACTCAAACCGGACTTGAGTATGATGGAATAAGGCCTTACAGAACTTACTATTACATACTTACGCCAATTGATAATATTGGTAATGAGTTGACTACTATTGGTGGTAGTTCTTCATCAAATGTCCACAGAGTCTACATTGAAGACCAATACTGGCAATACAACCAGCATAGAATTCCAGAACCACCTGAACCACCTGAACCACCTTATGGCATTGAATGGTTAGGCGATTTAGAGGACTTTATGGAGCAAGAGAACTTTCAATTAGCAGGAATAATACTTCTAGTCACGATTGTAGTGAACTTCATAGGGTTACCAATTATACTCAAGAAAAGAAAAAGGATGGCAAGAGCGTTATCTAGAAGAAAAAATAGACAAGCAGAGAATTTAGATGATGATTTTGAAGATTTCTTTAACTAGATATCAAACCGTCTGATTTATTTCAAATACCAAAGTCGGAGTTTTACTTGCGGCGATCGCATAGCCTGGCCATTGCGTCGGATTGCTAATCCGATGGGTGTTCCCGCGGGGGTTCGAATCCCCCTCGCCGCGCCAAAATCTATTCCGCATTCAGGACCTTTACCTTCTTACTAGCTGAGATTTTCCACGATTTGAATATGAAGTTCATACATGGGACAAGCAAGAGGAAAGCAAAAGTCATTTCCCATATGTAATCTACTGGCACTGCTGCTGTGTATACGACACCTACAAACATCCAAGCTAAATATCCAAGTGACCTAGTAAAGGATGTGAAGGCTTTTGACATCCTTCCATTTTCATCAAATTTCTGATGTGGATCAATTTTCCAAACCGAAATTGAATACCAAAGTGTCAACGCTCCTGAAAGGAATGCATAAGCAAGAGGAAGGCCTGCTTCTGGCCAAAAACACGGTACGGACCCAACACCAAATAGCATGATACAATAGAATTTGGCTTCTTTGAGTGTCCTTACTGGTCCTTTGACGTCTGGCATCATTGGAACACCAACTTTAGCATATTCTCCGCTACGGTAGAGTGCTAATGCCCAGAAGTGCGGCGGTGTCCAGAAGAATATCAGGAAGAATAGCATCCAAGGGATTGGTGAACCCAAGTCAAATGGGTTCAGATTATCAGGAATAGTTGCTTGTGATGCTACAATCCAACCTATCAACGGTGGAGTTGACCCTGCTATTCCGCCGATAACAATATTCTGTGGTGTTCTTCTCTTTAGCCAAATTGTGTAGATAAATACATAGAAAGCCACGGAAAATAATGACCAAAAGGCTGCTTTCCATGTATACAATAAAAACAAACCACTACCAAGTAATGAGATTATTATTCCAAAAACCAATGAATGCTTGGGAGATATCCAGCCACTTGGTATTGGTCTAGCCCTAGTTCTTGACATGCCAGGATCTATATCTCTATCGTAAACCATGTTAATGGCATTAGAACCACCGGCTGCCAAGGTTCCTGCGAATAAGGTGAATGTACAGGATTCGATTGTGTCTATCCAAGTCCTGTCTCCTGACAACTCTCCACTTCTTACCATTAAATCATGAGTTAAGATTGCACATATCGCAGTAATTTGCAATAAAATTACGACTCTTAACTTCATTAATTGCAAGTATATTTTGAGAAGATTAGGTTTTTCACTCATCCTCTCCGACCTCTTCACCCAGTTTCAACAGCATAAGGCCAACAGATGCACATAAAAAACTAGCCACTCCTAGCAACAAGTGCAAAAGAGATAATTTTTCAGGAAACTCCCCCAACTTTGCAAACACAACATACAAGCCACCAACTAAAACATTAGTCATCCATAGACCAGTAGCGATATCAAATGTCCTTGTATATCCAAAATGTATGTCATTAGCTTTTGCACTCTCTCTGAATTTCATTCCTCCAAAAATAAGTGCAATACCAACCAAACCAGCTCCCGACCTGTGTACCATTTGGACTAAAATTCCGCTATCGTCTAAAGTAGGAAGAACACTCCCTTGACATTTAGGCCATCCGTCTGGGAATCCAACTGAACATCCCTGATTACCATTGGGAGACGATGACACCCAAGCACCCAAAATAAGGAGCAGGAATATAGATGCTGTTAGAATTTTCAATCTCTTTAGTTGAAGTTGCTTGAACTTGTTTGAAACTCTGAACATTGCCCATTTAGCCCCTTCAGCCTTCCTCATACTGAAATATTGCCAGAGTAATATGTAAACAAAACATGATGCCAGCCCGAGATGTAAGGCAACCGACCAGTCAGCATTGTCGAACCTTACAGTAACAGCACCTGCCGCTCCTTGCAGTGTAAGTAGAATTCCGGTAAAAAATGAAATTTTGACTAAAGATTTTCCATATAATTTCTTACGTTTTAAAATTATCAAGAAATTTGCCAAAACCGGAAGCGCCATTATTGCAGCTAAGAGGCGGTGGACCCACTCGATAAAGATCTCAAATGTAGTGTATCTTTTATCTGGTCCACGACTATCATACTCTTTTGTTTCCTCATACCAATTTTCCTGATCTTCCTCAGAGATATCAAAACCCCATGTTCCAAAACACTGCGGCCAATCAGGACAGGATTCACCAGCATCGTAAATCCGAATAGTTCCACCTGCTGTTATTATTATCATTGCCAATATTGCAATTGCAAGAGGCAACGTAGAAGGGCGGCGGAACCATGGGGTTTCCATCGTCCCCCGGGGCAAGAGGCTCCCTTTTAACAAACCGGACTGTTTGGGCATACACATGGGGAGGAGGGGTTTAGTCGCACTTTTTGCAGTAACTATACTTTTTTCTGGACCCGCAACCAGTCATGGCATTGAAGGCGCACATTCAGAAGGTTACATCATCGACGTAATCGTTGTTGATTTAGAATGCGAGGAAAACTACACCTGTGTTTCAAGAGCTAGCAACATAATTGAATACTTTGGTGCTGATTGGTGTGACGAATGTCCAGACGTAGAGAAGACCCTTAATGAAACACCAAACCAGTCTGAAATTATCCTTAGCCACAGGCCATCTACTACCGACGAATTTTGGCTCCCTGCCTCACGTGAACGATTTTTAGATGTCTATGGGCTGTGGGGATATCCTACAATTGCATTGGACGGACACTATATTTTAGCTGGCCCAACCCAAGCTAAAGAATTAAATTCCCTACTTTCCAATTCCATTTCAAACTACAGCGGTATAACCAACGCAACATTGGATAATAATTCCCTGACCTTAGAGGGGCAATTTGATAATCTTAGTATCGATGTGTGGACAGTAATATCTGATGGAAATATTACAAATCTAGCATTAAATCACACAAACTACTCACAATCAAATATTGTTAACACAGATGGAGAGAAATTAATCATTGTTTTATCAAACCCAGGATACATTGCACTTCAATCAGGATCTTCAATACCTGCTGGAGATTATGATCCGGACGGAGGAATTTATCAAGCCGATGAAGATAAAAATCAGTTCAATGTTTCTACTGTTGTAATCATCACAATACTACTGATTATAATCTCACTTCCAGCTACATACCAACTTCTTCAAGTCATCAAAGATAATGGTAAGTCCTGAAACCATCGCTATCTAGTAAAATTGCGTAGGTTTCAAAAACGGGTCTATTGTCGGAGCAACAGCACAGCCTGTGTATGAGGTATACCCATGGTTAAACCAAAAAATCCCCACACTAGATTTGAAAGAGCGAGAATCATAGGCGCAAGGGCCCTACAAATTGGAATGGGAGCTCCATTAAATGCTCCTGAAGATGTATTGCGCGAAGCCTTCAAAGAAGAATTAATATCCCTATACGGACTTGAAGAAGCATCGGTTAGATTCGTTCTAGATCCTCTAAAAATCGCTATCTACGAGTATGAGAATGAACTCATTCCAATAGATACAGACCCGCATACTGAATAATCAATTGTCAGATGCATATCCGTAGAACTCCGAATTGAGAGGATTCGATATTGCATCCCTTTTGACCAACATTGTCCTAACTGCCCACAAATCTGTAAAGATACGATAATTCAATGTCATATCTAGATAGTCTACACCGCTTGAACCACCCGTTCCCATCCTCCTGCCAATCATCCTCTCTACCATTCTCGCATGATGAGATCGGAAAAGTAGCATGGCCTCTTCCATATCAACGACTGAATCAATCAGCCTTCTGGGCCACGAGAGTAAGGGCAATTCCCGGTAAGATTCGATAAATAGAAGACCCGCCCTTGGTAGTGAGACATTCCCTTCTGGCAGTAAAAAGTCGCGTGCTGATTGAATACTAGATTCTATCCTCGGCCTAACCTTTTCTTCAGTACCGTGCCCTATCTTAACCATGTGAGATATTACCATTTCACCATGTGATTTCATAGAACTGAGATGACTTTCAACAAACCCTCTCATCACGTTTTCATCCCCAGAGACACCATTTACAGGAGTTCTAGATAGCCATTTTATCAGAACATCATTCAGTGAAGGCATAGAACTAATTCTGTTTAAATCATCCATAACTGAGCTACTCAATTTGCCCTCTGCATGCAATTTCTTATTGTGCACCATAGGATCCATTCCGCCGATACGTTGTTCGGATTTGAGTCCAAGAAGCATTTCTATTGACCTTAGTTGCCAACTTTCGAAGCCAGAGGATGTTCCCAATCTATCTCTAAAAGCAAGGAAATCTTGAGGCGATAATGTTTCCATTACCTTCCACTGTGAGGCTAATAACCTAAAAATCTCTGAACACCTTTCAAGGTGGCTAACAACAACTGGAATCTGATTTTCCTCGACTTCATCAACGTCAAAAAGAGTAATTGCACATTCTAATTCTTTCATTATCTGTTTGAACCAAAGTTCAAACGCTTGATGGACTACAATAAAATGCATCTCATGGTTAGAAATTGAATTCTTAATTCCATTGTATCCATCTTGTAAAGATAACAAATCTTCCAGTCTAAGGTAATTACCATAGGTCATCCTACCCCTTGGAGATTCTCCGCTCATATACATGCGAGAGTGGGTAAGGCTTGAAACTTTGACGGATAATTTCCCTTCGTTTTTACATCAGACTAGAACAATCTATGATTTCACAATTCTGAGTGCGTAATGGTCATTAACAAGACACTGAAGCCGTACGTATGGGCGTAGACACTCAGACCCTGCGAAAATGGTTGGAATCTTACGATACCAATAGTATAACCATTGGAGTAGTCGCATCCCATTCTTCGCTGCAAATTCTACACGGCGCAAGACAGGAAGGTTTCAGAACCTTGGGAATTGCAGTTGGAGAAAACAGAAGAAAATTCTATTCAGCATTCCCCGGTGCTGACCCAGATGAGTGGTTAATGTTAGAAAACTATCAGCAAATGCTGGATTATGCAGAATGGTTCAGAGAAAGAAATGTCATAATAATCCCACATGGTTCACTCGTTGAATATCTCGGTAGTGAAAATTTCAAAGGTTTGGAAGTCCCTACTTTTGGTAACAGAGGTATATTACACTGGGAAAGCAGTCGAGAGAGGCAAAGGCAGTGGCTTGCAATGGGAGGTTGCTCAATGCCGAAAGTAATCGATGACCCTCATGACATTGACGGGCCTGTAATAGTAAAATATGCAGGTGCAAAAGGAGGTGAAGGTTACTTCATTGCCAGAGATTACCGTGATTTTAAGAGGAATGTGAATATTGAACAAGAGTTTACAATCCAAGAATACGTATTAGGTTGCAGATACTACTTGCACTTCTTTTTTGACCCAATAGCAAAAGATGGTTACCAAGTGCAGGGCATAGGCAAAAATGCTGGTAAAAATCTTGGGCGGCTTGAGCTAATGAGTATGGATAGAAGAGATGAATCGAATGTTGATGAGTTTTACAAACTTGGAAGCTTACGTGACTTGAGAGAAATGAGCTTAGAGCCCTCATTTGTCGTTACTGGAAATCAGCCTGTTGTTATTAGAGAAAGTTTACTTCCTCGAGCATTTGAAATGGCAGAGGGGACCGTTGCAGCATCTTTTGAGCTGGAAGAAAATTCCAGAGGTATGATAGGTTCCTTTTGCTTAGAAACAATCGTTACAGACAAACTTGAGTTCAGAGTTTTTGAAATTAGTGCAAGAATCGTAGCCGGTTCTAATCCATTCGTTGGTGGATCGCCTTACAGCGACATAAACGAGCCATTCATGTCAACGGGAAGAAGAATTGCCCGCTCAATAAAGAAGGCAGTCTCAAATAATTGCATAGAAGATATACTATCGTAATCAGTCATCTAATAATTCATCTAGGATATCTGAGGATTCTGATTCATCCTCTGAACCATCCCAATCACCGCTTTCAATCGCTGCGATTCTCTCTCTAGCTTCATTTATCTTGGCTGTTCTAGATTCTGGATCCTCTAAGTTAAACTCACAGATTAGCATTATCGGATCTCCGTTAGAAATCTCACCCTCATACTCTAATATCTCTCCACCTGCGTTACAGATAACTTGGAATTTTGTCGGGTCTTTTGACCTGCGCTTCTTATGTTTCTTGTAATGATGGACATATGCTTTGTAAGTTCCACCTGGAGCCTTTGATTCAGGCCAGACAACATTTTCAACTGGCTTCTTGGTCTCAGGTCTGACATTGGCATCAACATCCAACTCGCCTCCACAGGCTGATTCGCGATTACCTCCATGAATTCTCTCACCCGACGGACAGACAACATGTAGGTCCAAGTCATTGTAATTATTCCACAAAAGGGATATTTGGACATCAGAAGATCTTGCTCCTTCTCGCTCTAATCTCTCTTTCAGTTCCTTTAATACCTGTTCTGTTGCCTTTATCGATTCTAATTCATCGGCTTCGTTAGCAACTATTTCAGCAAGGCGCTGTTCCTCTGCTTCAGCCATCTCTTGCTGTCTTTGCTCTTCCATCTCAATTGCGAGTCTTTCTTCTTCAGCGATACGCTCAGTTTCTTCTGCTATCAATGCAGTCTCTCTTTCTTCATCTGTCCCTCTTTCTTCAGGAGGTTCTAACTCGAATTCACATACTAGTAAAATCGGGTCTCCAGCCGATAGTTCTCCCTCGTAATGTTTGATTTCTCCGCCAGAGTTGACCACTACACGGAATTGTGTTGGATCTTTTGACCTGCGCTTCTTGTGTTTTTTGTAATGATGAACATAAACCTTGTAGTTGCCAGGAGGGGCTTTAAAATCGGGCCACACAATATTTTCCACTGGCTTTTTAGTTTCAGGCCTTACATTAGCATCAACATCTAACTCTCCACCACATTCAGAAGTCTTGTTACCTCCATGTATCCTCTCACCAGAAGGGCATAGAACGTGTAAGTCAAGATCGTTGTAGTTGTCCCACATGAGCGAGACTTGAACCTCGGAAGTTTTCGCTCCTTCCCTATCAAGTCTCTCTTCTAATTCCTGCTCTGCCTGCTCACTGGCCATTTGTGCTTCAAGCGCCTCAGATTCTTTCAACGCTTCAATCTCGGATTTCCTAGCTTCCTCTTCTTCTGCTAATTCCTGTTGCCTTTCAGCCTCTCGTTCCTCAGCAAGTCGCTTTTCCTCTGCGAGTCTTTCAGCTTCTCGTTCCTCAGCAAGCCGTCTTGCTTCATCTAACTCCGCTTGTCTCGCAGCTTCATATTCAGCCTTCTTTCTAGCTTCTTCAGCCTCTATCTCAGCAACTCTAGCTTCTTCTTCAGCAATCAATTTCTTTGCGGCTCTGTCAGCTAAATCTTTTCTTGCTTGTTCCTCTGCCAGAAGAATCGCCCTTTCATCTCTACGCTTGGATTCAAGGTGCCTCTCTACCTGAGCTAACTTCTTGTCAAACTCGTTATGAGCCTGCCTGAAATCAGGCGCACCTCTACGTGTCAAATCTTGCCTGTGAATAGTCATTGTTCGAGAGCTTTGATCGTCCTCTCTCACAAGCATGAACCAAATACCAAATAGAAAAGCACCGCCTAAAAAGCCGATAATCAGCCAAGAGGTCAGGTCCATGAGACAAGCCAATGCTAACAGGAACTTATTACCATCGCTGAAAAAATCAAAAAATTCATGCAGAATTACCTAATTTGAGAGGTCCTTAACCTTCTCTACCAAATCCATGTTGCGCAATCTCCAGATACCGATTGGAGTCATCGCAACTGCGATTATCAATACACCAAATAATAGTTCAAATGCTACACTATCGACCAACAAAACTGGGAAGTAAAATTGCCAAGAAGAAAACGATGCTGCCAAGCCGACTGCACCAAGATAGGCGAACAGAACCCCTATCAATCCACCAATTATACCGATTAGCACGCTTTCAAACAATAGCATGATACCAAGTCTGGTTGTCGATGCTCCTAACACTCTCAAAGTCGCCAATTCGAAATCTCTCTCAGCTACATTCATTATCATCGTGTTTAGCATAACTGCAATAGTAAACAGCAATCCTAGATACATAATTGCTTGGAACAAATCGGTTTGTTTTTCAATCAAAGATTCAACCCCATTTAGTAGGGTTACTCTTTCGACAATACCTACTGATATCTCGCCCAAACTGAAGTCAACCTCAACTCCATCAGGCATCATAATGTAGACAGAGGTTGCATTAACACCAGTAATTTGAGTTAAATCCTCTCTATCAAAATACATAGTTCTGGATAATTCTCCACGTGTTATTCCTACGATTTTTACCTCTGATTCCTCTCCGTTGAGTGTAACTAGTCTAGTTTCACCTATTTCCCACCCAAGGAATTTCATCGCACCTTCGTCCATCAATACTTGCAATTCATTATCTGATTTTTCAGGTAAATCACCACTTAGTAGGTTTACAGAACGCATTTTAGAACTGAAATCACTCAGGCCCACCATTGTGAAAATTCGGGCTACACCGCTAGAATCTTCGACCGAGCCGAGGGGCATTTCTATTACCAATTCCCACTCACAAGAATTACCTTCTGCCCAATCTACAACTGCGCCCTCACTACCTGGATTCACGTAAACTTGTGCATCCCAATTTTGATCATCCTCAATACTAGATACTAGCGTATTCTCAAACCCTGCGGATATCATTTGTATAGACCCAAATAGCATTAGGGAAATTCCAACAGCTAGGAACGTCATTGTCAGCCTGATTGGCTTCCTGACACTTGATCTCACTGAGAGGCTTAGCGTTGTGGGTAGCCAAGAAGTTATTTTCTTAATTATATTCGAACCAATTTTTACTTCATTTTGGCCACTCAAAACTTCCAGCGGATCTATTCGGCTAGCTTTCAATGCTGGAAATGCACCTGAAAAGAAAACTACTGCCATAGTTAGAGATACGACTGTTGTATATGTCGTAAGGGGGATGTCACGTTTTATTATTGGAACTCCAACAATATCTTGATACAAATCAAGCATCCAATTAGCTCCATATGGACCTAAAAGACAACCGATTAGACATCCGATTCCGCCTATAATTACTGGAGCAATCATATAACCTTGAAGTAATGATTTCCTAGAAACACCCAAAGTTCTCAACACTGCAATTTCTCTTGCTTGGCTTTGTACTAATCTTTGGAGGCTCAGAATAATTGTTATAGAGGCAATAGCAGCAATCATCAGAGTAAATGGAACAGTAGTTCTTTTTGCACCTTCAAGGTCTTGACGCATTACTTCGACGGCCTCATATTGGCCTCTGTCTCTGACTCTAGCATCAAGATTCTCAACTTCGAGGACATCCTCAACAATTTGCTTTACTCGATCGATTTCATCTCCTTCGTACTCCTCAGTATCAGGCAAATCGTAACTCGGTTTTCCTTCGACATCAAGCATTATTGTATTACTTGACCCAACTGTATTACCAGTAAGTCTTTCCATACCCAAATCGGACAAATATCCAACCACATAATCTCCTTCTTCTGGAGGAAAGAAAGTCCCTTCAGGAGCCATTAATATGTGAAGTGGGTGAAAGCCAATACCAACAATTTCAAATTCTGCTGAAGAATTTCCAGCACCAATTAATATCATATCACCCAGGTCAAGATCCAAGGCTTCAGTAACATGAGCATCTATAACAATCTCATCTGAATTGCTCGCCAATCTACCTTTGGAATGTTTATCAGGCATCCAAACGGTGTCGACATTTGCACCCACCGGTATACCATGCCACAATGAATTTATTGTCACACTCCCTGTATCTGTTGATTGAAACATTGCGCCTTTAACAATTGATCTGCCTTCACAGTGATCTAAATTTGAGGTCAAGTTCCACCTTTCATTCAATTCAGAACAAAAGGACTCAACCTGCTCTGAAGTCCACATTATGCTACCATTATCAATCCACAAGTCTGCAAGATTTGCCCCTTCTTCATCGTCACCATGCATAGTTGAATACATATTGTCAAGATTATGTGAATACCCACCAAACGTTATTCCTGCAAAAACACCAACTGAGACCATGAAAACTACTGCTAGAAGCCTTAACTTCGTGCGCCATAGGCTTCTCATCAATCTCTTGTTTAACAGTGCAGACAACTATATCACTCACTTCATACTGATTTTGTGTTTCAAATTACTCAGGATTTTCAACGACAGTGTCTGAAATTATTTTTCCACTATCAACTCTAATTACTCTGGTAGAATATTTTACTAAGCTCTCATCATGAGTTACAAATACCGATGTGATTTTTTCTTTTTCACAAGCCTTGACTAATGCTTCCATAACTTTTGTACTGGTCAAAGTATCCAAATTTCCAGTCAATTCATCTCCAAGAAGTAGATTGGGCTTTTTTGCGATACTTCTTGCTATTGCAACTCGCTGCTGTTGACCTCCACTAATTTCACCTGGAAATCTATCGACTTCGTTACTCAATCCAACTAAATCAAGTAGGTCTCTTGCTCGTTGTTCGTCTTTTTTGCCAGATAATTCTTGAATTAGAAGTATATTTTCAAGAACCGTTAAATCTTGTAATAGATTAAAAAATTGAAAAACATAACCGATATTTTCTCTCCTAAAGGAAGTCATCCTCTCAGAGTGGTTCCTTGGAACTTCAATACCATTAAACGTGTATTGTCCAGAAGTCGGACTGTCCAATCCTGATAAGCAGTTCAGCAACGTAGTTTTTCCTGAACCGGATGGACCAAGCAACAAAACTCTCTCTCCTTTTTCTATTGAAATATCAACTCCATCCAATGCTTTTACAACACCTGATGCCATCTCATAATGCCTTTTTATGTCCTCCATCTCAATCATAGGCATGCTATCAGATAACCTAAATGGGGGAGGTATAATTTATTTGTTAATTTAAGGCCATTATTCATAAACGAGATTGACGAGGAGAAAATGTGCGAGAAGTTCAACTCAAGTGGAACCCGAGTTCGGTTGATATTTCAGATATATCCGAAATTACACTAGTAACATCCCTGTTCGAAGTTGTTGCTCATTTGGAAGTAACCAAGGAAGGAGTAAGACAACTGGTGAAAATAAAATTCAAGCCAGACAAAGGCCCAGACAACCTAAATCAAATCGCTTACCTTGAAGTTGAGGGACCTTTGAATCCTTACCCTATGCCTATCCAAGGGGGTGAAGGATACGTCGTGGTATGGAACAGACACCCCCTTTCTGTTGCTGCAATAAACTTCGACAGTTTACACGTAATCCCTCCGTATGTGATTGATGAAAATGGAGTCCAGATAACAATTCGAGGATTACCCGAGGGTGTGAGTGGATTCTTAAAAGCCGCCAGGAGTATATTTCCACCAGATAACGTAAAAGTTGTTGATGTAGAGGAAATTGAAGACAGCGTTCTGAAGATACTTACTCCCAAACAATTAGAAATCGCTGTCATCGCAGTTCAGTCGGGCTATTACCAAAATCCAAGAAAAATTAGCAAGAAAGAACTCTCAGAACTTTCAAACATACCGCGTTCCACGCTTCAAGAACATCTCGCAAAAGCCGAGGCTGCTCTTATGGAATGGGTTGTAAAAGTACACAACTCCAAGTAGTAACCCTTTCTTATAACTCACGTCTAGGGTTAAACATGAGGGACATTGACTCTATACTGCCGAACGGCAAAGGAGTTTGGATACCAATTGACCACGCTGTATCGGATTACCCTGTGAACGGACTGGAAAATCTAGACAAACTGATGGATAAAATCTCCAAGGCAAACGCCATAATCGCACAAAAGGGTGTAATTTCACATTACAACAGAGACGAATTGAATTTAGTCGCACATCTATCCGCATCAACTCGTCATGCTGGAAATAGAGAATCTGAAAAGGTAATCGTCGGTACAGCCAAAGAAGCAGTTGAAAGAGGTGCAAAGGGCGTTAGTGTGCAGGTAAATCTTGGTAGCCCTTTCGAACCTGAGATGATTGAGAGATTAGGATTTATCACGGCTGACGCACACGAATTGGGAATCCCAACTCTTGGTATGATTTATCCAAGAGGCGAGAATCTAAGCATTATTGACGGAGACGACACCAAGGGTGCTGCTCATGCAGCAAGACTGGCATTTGAGCTTGGATGTAATGTTGTAAAGACAATATGGACTGGATCGGAGGAATCATTCAGGAAAGTAACTGAATCTGTTCCAATTCCTGTTTTGATAGCAGGTGGCCCTAGTGGCTCTAGCACGGAGGAAATTCTAACAATTGTTTATGATTCAATACAAGCAGGCGGTTCAGGAGTATGTATGGGAAGACAGGTGTTCTCTCACCAATATCCGGATAGAATGGTAAATGCCTTGCTGATGATTGTGCATGAAGGGGCTACTGTTAGTCAAGCTATAA
Organism: Methanobacteriota archaeon; assembly: GCA_002710015.1. GTDB lineage: Archaea > Thermoplasmatota > Poseidoniia > Poseidoniales > Poseidoniaceae > MGIIa-K1. The sequence goes on from PAOW01000033.1 coordinate 57,421, forward strand.
CAAATTCAGGATTGTGAATTTATGCAAATATGGTTAGATTTTGGTCAAAGATCTAACGGCGTGGATTTAGTCAATGGTGAAGACCTAATCGTAGATGGTGATGCAGTATATATCGATGGTAAAATAGCCGGTAGAAGAGTTGATGTCAGTGATTCAAAGGGTCAAGCAAGAGCTAGATCAATGGCTGGCAGCCTTGAGTGGATACTACTCGATTTAGGCGATTGGAAAATGATCCCAATAGAGAATATAATCGCTGCATGTGACGGAACGCCCACGAAGGTCGCTGCTCGTATATCAACATCAGAACAACTACTGGGTGCTGCATTTGCTTTACAGATTGGAGTAGATGCGCTACTTGTACCAGAATCAATACTTGAAAGCGCTTTAATCGCTAAATCTCAACGTTTGGAGAGAACTGAAACTGAGATTTTAAGCGGTAATCAGCATGACTTTACATTGACTACACTAGAGGTTACAACAGTCACTGAAGGGGGCGTTGGAGATAGGGTATGTGTTGACTTTACAGGCTTATTAAGTGAAGGAGAAGGCATGTTAGTTGGCTCTAGTTCATCTTCTATGGCATTAGTTCACGGTGAAACCGTGGAATCGGAGTTTGTCCCAACTAGACCATTCAGAGTAAACGCAGGTGCAGCTCATTCCTACACCTTGATGGCAGATGGTAGCACCAAGTATCTATCTGAATTAAAAATGGGTGATGAAGTGAAAGTTATATCACAGGATAGTGCTGAACGATTTATGACTGTTGGTCGTGTAAAAATCGAGAAGAGACCATTTATCCTACTCAAGTGGAAAGATGAAAACAATAATCAATCAGGTCTCTTCCTTCAGCAAGCGGAGACTGTTCGCCTAGTAGGTATTTCTGAAGAACTCATACCTGTCACTAGTATTAACATTGGAATGAAAATTTTGGGTTACACAGGAGGAACAGGTAGGCACATTGGTATCCCGATTAATGCAGAAGTGAAAGAGAGGTAGGTGAGCAAATGGCCGTGTTGGGAAATGGTTCTGCAAATGGAGCATGTAGCCTGCTTCATGCAGCAGGTCTAGGTTATGGAGCCTCCCTAGCACTTGACCTCCAAGTCAAAGTTAGAGTTCTGGACAAACAGCCAAGGAAAGTATTAGACGATCCCGACGGTCTTTTGAATGAAGTTGAAACTTCTTGGAAGAATGCGGGACACGATTTTCCCGATCAAGAAATATTTTGGTCAGTAACTTCAGATATACCTCCTCGCCAAGGCCTGAAATCAAGTTCTGCGGTTGCAGTTGCTGCGATTAGAGCCCTTTGTGATGCAACAAATACAGAACTTAGTAACGGAGAAATCGTTGACATCGCTGCTGCTGCACAACTTGCTTCAGGTGTATCTATTACTGGTAGTTATGATGATTCATGGGCCGCAATTGAAGGAGGTTGGAAACTTATCGATATTAGTGCTGAGACTGCTGAACAAGGGCTATTGCTGGAATCTCCCGGGCCAAATTCTGAGGACTGGACTGTGTTAATAGTTCTTCGAGATGAGAGGCTTGAACGCCCTTCCTTGGAGAGCTTCTCCTATCAGCAACAATCCTTCTCACAAGCACTAACAGCCTTACAGGAAGGAAAAGATTTAGTTGCCTTAACATTGAATGGAAGAGGAGTTATCGGAGCTGTAAATGACCCAATAGCAAGAAGGATGACAAATGACGCATTTGTGAATGGGGCAAGAGCCGCAGGAATGACGGGTTCAGGTCCTGCAATAGTGATCTTTTTACCCAGTATTAGCCAACAATCCATAGATAGGCTGCGAAATTGGTATGACAGATATGATGGAGTTGAAATATTGGAAACGACTGTCATAAATGCAGATTTGGTGTATGAACAATAGTAACCACACATTCTTGAATGGATGGCTGCTCATCCTCTTTGACACCAATGCGTATGAGTTTGGGCGAGAATGTAGTCGTTACTCTTTTTGGAGAGTCCCATGGCCTAGCAGTTGGCGCATTAATCGAAGGCATGCCTGCAAATAATGAAATAAATTTGGAGCAACTAATAGAAGATATGGTCTCTAGAAGACCAGGCTCTGGGCTGGCGAGTAAGAGGAAAGAAACGGATGATGTTGAGATATTATCTGGTGTCCACAAAGGTAAAACAACAGGTATGCCAATATTACTACTGATTAGGAACAAAGATGTTAGATCAAAGGATTATTCATTTCTTCCGTATCAACCTAGACCTGGCCATGTTGACCACCCTATCAGCGTAAAGAGTGAGGGTGCAGCTGACTTACGAGGAGGCGGATCGTTTTCCGCCAGATTGACCGCAGGTTTGGTTGCAGCATCATCAATCTCAAGAGTTGCCATACCTGATGATTGGAAGATTGATGCAACTGTTGGTGCTTTGGGTGGCCTTGAAGGTGATGCTGGAATTGCCCTAGCAGAGGAAGCGCGCAAAGCTGGAGATTCTTTAGGCAGTAGAGTTGATTTAGTGATTTCCGGGCTCCCTGTTGGATTAGGTGAGCCATGGTTTGACGGAATTGAACCAGTACTAGCAAGAGCCCTAATGGCTATACCTGCGGCTAGAGCAGTTGAATTTGGAAGAGGAGTGAATGCCGGACTCATGCGAGGAAGTGAACATAATGATACGTGGGGAGAAGATATGTCCCTTGGTGAAGGTGCTGATGGAGCCCTTGGCGGGATGGCAAGTGGAGCACCCATCCATGTGCGAGTTACTTTCAAACCTCCAAGCGGTATATCACTACCTCAAGAAACGTTTAATCAAGTCACTGGGATGATTGAAGAACTTGCTATTGAAGGTAGACATGACCCCGTGATTGCACCACGTGCTAGACCAGTTGTAGAAGCTGTTGCGAGGTTGGTTCTACTAGATTTAGGCATCCAAGGAGGATACATAGATGAGTGAAATTGTTGTTCACAAATTTGGTGGTTCATGCTTGAGAGAAAAAGGTGACATAGACAGGATTTACAACATCATCAAGAACACAAAAGAAAGCCCTGTGATAGTAGTCTCAGCAATTTGGGGTATGACTGACAGGCTGATTCGTGCTGAGAGAGATCCAGCATATGCAGGTAGGTTAGTCCAAGACTTAAGATCTCAACATCTAATCTTTGCACCGGGACTCGACAAAGGTGAATTTTCAGATTTATTTGAGAGAGTCATGTCTGGAATTTCTAATAATTTACTAGAATATACTTCTGGAGAAGCATCCTCGCATTGCAAAAACCTGATTTTAGCCGCCGGTGAAAGGCTCAGTGCATTAGCTGTTGCACACCGACTACGTGAACTAGGACTTGAGAAAGCACAACCAATAGGTGCTGAAGACGTGGGTCTAAAACTGAAAGGCAAAGGGAGAGCGAAGGAGATTGACATCGAGTTATCCTCAAAACATCTGGATAACAAAAGACTTGTCGGCATTCCAGTATTAACCGGTTGGTTTGGAGAAGGTGAAGACGGAGATATAGCAGTCTTGTCTAGGGGAGGTTCTGATCACTCAGCTGCCGCCTTCGCAAACTTGCTCAATGCAAAAAAACTGATTTTGTGGAAAGATGTAGATGGAATTAAGAGACTAAATCCAAGATGGGGATTAGAAACACCTAGCATTCCGTATTTGAATTATGAACAAGCCCTTGAACTATCACTACATGGAACACCTATCATCCACCCTGCTACGGTGATACCACTTGTAGAGATTGGAATTCCAATAGAAGTTCGCAATTTTCACAAACCAACAAGTAACACTCCAACCAAGATAGGTCCTGAAGCCGCATCAAGCGGCGTAATTGCGATAGGTTGCTACCCTGGCGTTGCAGTAATAACAAATAACAAACAATTGTCCAGTCTACTGTTATCTAAAATTGAGGAGTTCGATGTCTCTCCGTGGTTAATGAAATCAACTCCAGACAGTTTGAAACTGATTATACCTACCCATGACTTTGACAGGCTAGAAGAGTTTGTTGAGGGAAAAACCGAATTCAAAACAGCAATTGTCTCAATAATAGGAGATTGTGAGATTCCCAGTGGATATGAAATAGTCTCTAGCAATGAATATGCTACAAGAGTAATCGTCGAAACAGACAACTTGTCAAAGACTATTGATGAGATATATCACTCTTTATTCTCTCTCCAAGACTGCAAATGAGTCGGCAAGTCCAAGGCAAACAAGCCGCCAACGACCAGGAATACAAACAGAGTTCCCAGAGCAACGCCATATACAGAAATCAGTTCTACGGATTCTTCCATTCTTAGGGCTGTTTGTTCAGAGAACAACGATACTAGCGCTGGTAAGATCGTGTTTACAGAAAGAACGAGCAAAGCTAATCCACCAGCAATAATGGGGTTTATGACCAAGGAACGATGATATTTCCCGATTATTTTTTTCACATTCATTACGTAAACTTCTCTAGTCCTTATCGAAGTGTCAAGCATGCTAAATCTCAATACTCCGTTGGACAATTCGAAATACATAACAAGCAAAACTGCATATGTTACAACCAGAATCGTCAGAAGGAATTCACTATCCCCTAATCCAAAAACATCTTGTGAAAGTGATACCTTTGAGGATGCAAATCTCATTACAGACAATATGAACAGTATGTAAGAGGTTAGCAAATATCTAGCATCTCTACTCATTGTACCCCAAAAACCAGTTCCAATAGCTCCAACTACTACGATTAACTGTAGAATGTTTGCAATAGCAATTGAGCCCGTAACTGCATACCATAGTGTGCCAACAGCAGGGGTTACAATATATGTCAAGATACCAAGTGCTATTAGAACTCCATAGCAACCTAATTGTAAATTTTGCACCATCTTATCAGCAGGCAAGAATTTCATTTTAGGTACTAGTGGACCACCGAGTAAACTCTCAACAAAGGAAGGTATCTCTACGGTAGGAATTGCATCCTTTGGAATCTCAGATCCTCCTGACATCTTTCCTGCCAGTTTCTTTCGAGAGGGTGCTGAAGAGCGCACGGTCTTGCCATCGTATAGGTGGGATGTGTCTCCTGATTTATTTGCCATTATGATACCCCTAAAATCCTCTTGCTCCTGCTAGCGCTGTTGAAAGTAGCATGTCTGGTTCCCAATCCATGATATTTACACCAAGTCCTCGTAACTCGCCTATCAGCACGTCCCTTTCTGTCTTCAACACTTCATATCCAGTTCTATCTAACCTTCTTGCATCGAATTCAAACTCTAGGCTAGAAGGCGATAATACTGTCACATCGAAGTCCCTAGCTCTGAAGTCTCTCAGTGCATTGACAACAGTGGGATCATCCTCAAGATTTGATAGAACTATTATCGGGCTACCTTTGTTAATGTGGGGCAATATTCTGTTTACTACAACCTGAAGTGGAATATTTCCTTTAGCCATAGCCCCAGCTAGTTTTGTCAAAATAACATACAACTGCTTCTTACCTGTATCTCTGTCAACACTAACAACCTCATCACCATACGTGATCAATCCAACTGAGTCTCTCCTACCAAGGAAATACTTGGCTAGACTAGCCGCTGCTCTGGTAGAATAAACCAAGGCATTTCGAGAAACCGGACCTGTCTCAGATACAGCCCTAGAATCTACAATCAATATTATATCGCTAACTGCATCTCTTTCTCTCTCGTTGACCATCAATCGGCCGCTTCTTGCATATGCTGACCAGTTTATCGCTCGGAAAGAGTCACCATCAAAATATTCTCTAAGCGAATAGAATTCAGAACCTGGCCCTGGCTGTCTAATGTTTACAGCACCAGTGAATATTTTTGGAACTCTTGATTTGACAAATGTATCTTTCAAATCCTCCATCTTAGGGAAAACTAGGAAATCGTTGTAGACATGCAACTCCTTTTCTTTGTGGAAAAGACCGAATGGGTCTTGAACCCTTACAGCCACTGGTCCTAAACTGTAAAACCCTCTTAGAGGACACTCTACTGTATACTCTATGAATGTCTCACGTCTTGGGCCTAATTCCATTAAAATGTAATTTGCTCCTTCTTTTATCCGCATGACTTCAGGAACTCTATCACGAACCTCGAGTATTTTTCCAAGAGCAGAGTGATTTTGCATCCTCAATGTAACTGAAACCTCGCCATCTTCAAAAATACGAGCACTAGACAGTTTTCGCATTGCAGAGACATTGGAAAGAGATACACCCTCTTCTCCCATCCATTCCTCTGCCCTGCGTCCACTAGCAGCGACGTCAGCATGTCCTCCAAACAATGCAGCCCATGTTAGGAACACAAAGATCACAACAGCTATGGTTACTAATTGAGAATTTCTCAACGTAAGACCAAGCAAATACATTGCTACGGCTAAAGACCCTAACATTGCACTTTTGCGACTCCACATACTACGTCACCTACGGTTATTCAGTGAAATTTCAGACCGTTGGAACTGGAACTTCTCGCAAAATCGTCTGTATTACTTCACCAGACTCCAATCCTTTGATTTGGTGTTCTGGCTTTAGTATGATTCTGTGTGCTAGTGCAAGTTCTGCTACGGTCTTGATGTCATCGGGTGTTACGAAATCGCGTCCACGAAGGGCCGCTGCTGCACGAGATGTTTTCAGTAGAGCTTGAGAACCACGAGGGGATGAACCTACCAAAACTCTTGGATCTTCCCTTGTTCTAGTTACAACCTCAACCATGTACATTCTCAACGCTGGATCGACATAAATGTCTTCACACGCTTGTTGCATGGCTATAACTCTCTGTGGGTCTGTAATTACGTCAACATCAACAGCGTCTTTTCCACGGTTGATACGTCGAGCAAGTATCTCGTCCTCATCTGCACGGTCCGGATAACCTACACTCATCTTGAACATGAACCGGTCCAGCTGTGCTTCAGGTAGGGGATATGTTCCTTCCTGTTCAACAGGGTTTTGTGTTGCCATAACAATAAACGGTGCAGGTAACTTGTGGGTGACTGTTCCAATAGTCACCTGCTTCTCCTGCATAGCCTCAAGCAAAGCAGCTTGGGTTTTAGGAGGAGCACGGTTTATTTCGTCAGCAAGTAACAAGTTACAGAACAATGGTCCTGGCTTGAATGTGAATTCTCCCTTCTTGGCATCGTATATGTTAGTACCAGTAATATCTGCTGGTAGCAAATCCGGAGTGAACTGGACACGTTTGAAGTCACATCCAAGTGCGTCTGCAAACGTGTTGGTCATCAGGGTTTTTGCAAGTCCAGGATAATCTTCGAATAACAGGTTTCCGTTAGATAAGATATTGATTAATACATTATCTATAACGTGGCTCTTTCCGATAATTACCTTCTGTACTTCAGCGCTTATTGCCTGAGCGATTGCTCCTACTGCTTGTAGGCGTTCTCTTACCTCAGGGCTACTCTGGTGTCTAGGCTGTGCCTGAACCGGTGCTGGTGCAGCAGGGGCTGGTGCCGGAGCAGCTGGAGCAGGCGCTTGAGGCGCTGCTGGAGCTGCTGGAGCAGGCGCTTGAGGCGCTGCTGGGGCTGGTGCCGCTGCTGGCATTCCTGCGGGAGCAGGTGGTGCCGGTGCAGGGGGGGCTGCGGGTGGTGGTGGTGCTGGCTGCATGTCTTTTTTACCTCCTTAGTTTATTTTCCCCAACGCCGAATTTGTTGCAATAATTGCCTTAATTCTTCGTTGGAATATGAACGCTGTTGTGAATATAACAGCTCGATTAGGCGAGGATCTTTTACCATAGATTGGACCTCTCCTGGGGTTTTTCTTATCATCTCGTCACGTGTCAAATCATTGAACTGACGAACTTTTGCCATTAGTGCTTCTCGCACTCTAGGAATATACTGATTAGGATCGACTTTGTTGGGTCTCTCTCTAAATCTTGTTAAATCGAATATGTGTCTCCAGTTTTCCTTTTCAGGGACTACCATGATTGCGATTGATAGTAGAGCGACTAAGTTCAAAATTATTAGCCATTTTAACAGTGTATCACTGGTGAGCATTACTATCGCACCAATAGCTTCAGTAAACGGAGAAGATACAGCAGAGGTTACGTGGCGAGATTCGTCAAATACGATGTAGAAATTGCTATTTTCGCTGGTTATGACAGTAGAAATTTCTTCGTTATCATGCTCCATCATATCTCTAATCATGGTTACGAAGTAATCCTCATTACCATTCCAATTTGTATCGCCATCGCTAGAAGATAGTAGTGAATCCCAGCATGCCCTATCACCATAGCTTGCAGAGGAGCATTGTTCCTTACCTGTGACTTCAGCATCAGCCTTATCCCACAGATGATTAGCAAAAACTGAATGGTCCGAGATAAATACAATACTTCCTGTTACATCAACTTCTCCTTCACGAATTCCCTTCACTTGATCAACGACTTCTATACCTGGGTAGTCCATTCTTACTATCAAACCAGTGTTGTTGCCTCCGAGTACGGGGTTGTTTCTGTTGTTAGGATTGTTATCTTCTCTGGCAATAAATGCTGAGCCAGATGCGTGTGCAAGGATTTTGACATTTCTAGAATCCTCAACGTCGTTCTCTAAAACTTGAATTGCTGTTGGCCTGTGGAACAAAACAGGTAGCGCACAGTCGTCGTATTTGCTACTGTCTTGTAAATCACTGCAATACTCTCGCCTTTCAAATTGATCGTCCCAAACCTTGCTCACACCGGCAACAGCCCAAATCTTGTGCTGATCGGCAGGTTCAGGTTGACCGGTTTGGCTTTTGACCTCGTAGTATCTGTTTGGATCAACAACTGGAGCATCGAAGAACTTTACATCAAATTCTTCTGCAACTGTTTGAGCATTTGTTGAATTTGCAGCGATTATCACTTTACCTCCTTTTTCAGTAACGAAATCATGGATTGCTTCTGCCTCAGAACTATCGAAGGGCTTCTCCGGTGCAGCTATGATTAGCATTGTCCTGTGAGGTTCTCTCCAGTCATTTACTAACATAGGAGTTGACATTGTATTAGCAACTACGTAGTTCTTACCTTCATCGCCAAGCGAGGCACGCATGGTCGAAATCTGTTGATACTGTAGATTTGTATCAGCGTCTGTAACGTAAGCAGAGTATACAGTATCCTTGTCAGCAGAGGTGACTACTATCACTGTAGTAGAAAGTAGCAGTGCTACGATGAATCCCACCAAGAGCCAGGTTTCTAACTTGACCTTAGATGGCTCTCCGTCTGTCATTTTTCTCCACCAATTAATCGGCTACGTACAAACGTAGTAATCAACGGAACTTCACTACACTCATATAGATTATCGTGGCTTGCTCAAATTTTTGAAATGAATATCATATGACCTATAAGAGTATCATTCCCTTATTTGTGAATTAAATACGTCATTTTCGCCGGAAAACGGCAGCCAATGTAACAATTAGCACACACATTACAGAAGAATTTGCTGATAATGAGTTGTCCTCAACCTCCAATCCTACTGGCTCATTGTCGGGTAATGGCTCCTCATTTTCTTCCTCGGAATTATCACTTTTCGTGTCTGAATGTCCATCAACATTGAACTCTAGTTCATTGGTGTATGACAGGCCATTACCTTCGCTCGTTACCGTCAATAAGAATTTACAAATTCTATCTTGGTGATTTGAAGGTGCAGACAGGATTATTGATCCTATTTTCGAGTCTGATATGGTTACGCCTTGCTCAATTCCTGAATCACTAGAATCATAATTCATTTGAGGACATCCTCGAAATGACATCGAAACTTTTTGTATTGCATCATCGACATTACCTGAATTCGAAATTTTTACATCGACCCTCTCGCTTGTTCCAGATTTAATTTCTGGACCTTTTCCGTCTATTAAAGATTGGAATTCTATCTCGAATCCAAATACTGAAGAGAATTGTATTTGTTTCTCGATTTCTTTTGAGTCAATTACCTGATCACCCACATCCAAGGTAGCCGTAACTTTGACCACATCAAAGTATGCGCCACTAGCATCGTGAAACACGCCATCCAACATTCCAGACCCTGTAATAGTTATTTCAAAGGTCTCATTTGCATTCGCTGCCACGTCGACTTTGCCTGGATCGTCTACTTCAAATCCATCATAAGTCTCGATTTCGACTTCAAATTCTCCCGGAACTGGACGTGAATTGTCAATCCAGAATTTCAAAACCAAATTGAAGTTTGAAGAACTATCAAGCTCCATAATTGCAGGTTCGTCTTCCACTTCCCAACCTAAATCCCAGTTAGGTGGCTCGAATTCTGGAAGTTGTGCATCTGCTGCTGGCACTACAAAAGCCAGTAGTAAGAGTGCGATTACTGCTCGTCTCACAATGGGTCCTCACAAGCCCTTTTGACTAAAACCTTTATCATATTTCTTCGATATCTTGGAGGAAGAGCAGTGTTGTTTACCGGTTTAGTTGTCCTGAATATAGCATCGCAAATCGCCTTCACATCTCCATTTGATTCAGCGACTTCGTCATCGTGCCGTCTGGGGATACTCTCGAGTGCGGTGGTGGCGACTCTTAGTGTACTTCTATCACCCTTCAACCACGCCGCTGCTGCTCCTGCTTCAGGAAAATCCCACGAGTCTCTAATCCTTAGTTTACGATAGGCTCCTATCCAATTTTCTATATCTTCAGGCATAGTAACCCTCAGCATGAATTCCCCCGGCTCCAGAACGTTCCTAGTCATTCCATCTAACTTGTAAAACTCACTAATAGGGATTTTTCTCTCACCATTAGGCCCTATCAAGTGGACATGAGCATCCAATACCATAAGCGTTGGAGCAACATCGCCTTGATAGGTTGCAACACAAAGCTCATTTTGATTTGGTATAACTCTGCAATCAGCTCCAGTACCACAATCACACTTGTGACACCAATCTATGCTACTTCTCCATTCTTCGGTTTGGTTAAACCAAAAGCAGCGTGTGTCCAAACAAAGGTTTCCTCCAAGTGTGGCGTTTCTTCTAATCAGAGATGATGCCACTTTACTTGCTGCTTCAGCGACCAGAGGATGGGCTTCACCTGATTCAGCAATGTCGTGAAGTCGCGCCATACAGCCTATTTCTGTCATTGATATCGTTGATAGGCCGTCAATTCCTGCCAAAGAGATTACATGAGGTTTTGAATTGATGTGCCATTTATAGTTGGGAATCAAATCCGTTCCCCCTGCAATCCAATCAAATTCCTGCCCAGATGCGAGAAGTTTTGCGGCAATATCACAGGCATCAGAAATGGACTTTGGTCTGTGCAATTCAAATGGAGGCATTAGCATCATTTACCACTCTCCATATGCCTCTGTTCTTTCTTCGTCCATGCGGTCCCTGCCAATCCAAGGTTTTCCAGCTGGCTAGCATCTGGCTTGACTGAAATCTTCCATGTCTCATCCTGTTCTTCGGGAGGCAATGTTGGATCTAGTCCAAACAACACACCATTTAGATATGGTCCTTTATCTTCCATTCTCTGCCTGCGAGAGTCTCTTAACTTGTGTTCATCTGATCTTTCTTCTAATTTCTCTTGTAGTTCAGAATAATCAAGGGTTGGAACCGGAAGTTCACGCGGATCGTCTATTTTCAGCTTTTTCATTTTCTTAGATATCGCAGCCCAAACTTTGTCAGGAGTTAGTGGCAAGTCGTTTATTCTTACACCAATGGCATCATACACTGCATTGACTACCGCAGGAAGAATTGGTAACAGTGGCCCTTCACCTGCTTCTTTTGCTCCAAACGGACCCTCTGGGTCACAGGATTCAATAATAATCGGAGTTACATTTGGCATCTCATGAACGCTTGGAATCTTATACTCAAGGAAGTTAGGATTTTGCAAATGGCCAGTTCTTCCATAGACCATTTGTTCAGATAATACCTGACCTAGACCCATGTGGCATGAGCCTATGATTTGCCCCTCTACCGCAAGAGGATTCAACGCTTTCCCACAGTCATGAGCAGCCCAAACATTAGTACACTTGATTAACCCTGTATCGACATCAACCTCAACCTCTGCAACATAGGCAGAGAATGAGTAAGCAGGAGCAAGCCCTGCTGCGGCTCCTTTGTGAATACCTCCCATAGGCGGAGTTCTGTAAGCACCACTTGCAATCAGCGCTCCAATGTCTTCCTGAGATTTGTGTAGTGCATCCAGATATGATACGCCGATAGTTGGGTCCCTCTTATTGTAAATTCGTCTGTCGTTTAAGACTAACATTTTTGGCTCCAAATCTAGCATTTCACCAGCTGCATTGAGCAATTTTTCTCGAATCTCCAAAGCAGCACCAATCGCTGCGTTTGCGTTCATGAAAGTTACTCTAGATGAGTATGAACCCAAATCCACGGGGCTGGTATCACTCTCATGAGATCTTACATGGACCATTTCAAGAGGGAGGGCTAGAACCTCAGCGACAACTTGAGCTACTGCTGTGGAGGACCCCTGTCCAATATCAGCAGCCCCTGTGTGTACTGTCACCCCTCCATCCATATCTATTTGCAAGTGAACGGTAGCGTGAGGGAAATTATGGGGGTCCCAATGAATCGGTAAACCTGAGCCTGAAATGAAAAAGCCACAACCTATTCCAATACCTTTGCCAAGTGGTAATTTTCGGAATTTTTCTGTCCAGTTGCTTCCTTCTCTTACTCTTTCTAGAGCCTGCCTCATTCCATTGGAAGTAATCCTAAATCCGGTTATGGTTTTGGAATGGGGTGGAAGCAAATTTGCCAATCGCAGGTCGATAGGGTCAACTTGGAGTTTCTCAGCAATATCATCTAACCCTACTTCTATTGCACACCTAGTATTCACAGCACCATGGCCTCTCATAGCCCCACTTGCTGGCTTATTAGTCCAAACTCTTGCACCAGTGTAGTGAAATGATCCTAGTTCATAGGGCGCAGTCGCCAATACACCGTTGTAATATGATGTGACGTGACCAAATGACGCAAAGCCACCTCCATCTATTAGTGCATCAATCTCAAATCCAGAAATTTTAGCGTCCTCGTTGGCATTTATTTTGACCTCGATATGAGATGGGTGTCTTCCACGGTTGACCCAAAACACCTCCTCCCTGTCAAATGTTATTCTAACAGGCCTTCCAGCCTTTCGGGCTAATATAGCCGCACACATTTCATGAGGAAATGGATCTGATTTTCCTCCAAACCCTCCCCCGACGAATGTTCGTATGACATTTATCTGGTGCATAGGAACCTCAAGGACAGTAGCAAGTGCTCGGTGTGCGTAATGAGGCACCTGTTGTGGCGTGTATAATTGTAATCGGCCATTAGGATCCCAATGAGCAACCACTGCATGGGGTTCAGTAAAACCGTGATTTACACCCATAAATTTCCATTTCCCATTGTGGAAAGCCTTGGTTGTGTTTTCTAGACTCTCCCTATCTCCAAACTCTTGAAAAACTCGTTTTTGAACATTGGTTGAGCCTATGTGATAAGGGCCACGCCAGTGGATTGGCTCGTCAACGTCCAGGAGACCCTTCTTTGGGTCATGTACAGCATCTAACACATCGTATTCTACTTCAATTAGAGTTACTGCTTGACGGGCTGTTTCTTCATCAACGGCTGCGACGCAGGCAACCAAATCACCAACATGTCTTACCTTTTCAACAGCCATTGCATGTTCATCTTTTGTAACAGGTAAAACTCCAAACTTACTAGGCGCGTCAACCCCGGTAGAAACTGCGATTACACCGGGTAGTTCTTCGGCCTTAGAGGTATCAACACTCTTCACTTTAGCATAATGATAAGGGGACCTCACAATTCTTCCAATCAACTCATTTGGCAGCCTTATATCATCGCCATACCAAGCTTGTCCAGTTACTTTTGCATTTGCATCTACAAGCGGTGTTCTTTTTCCAACAGTCGTTCCAGTTCTGTAACTATCTTGGAAATGACCACCAGCAGGCTGAGCTTCATTTCCGCCTTCTAATTCAGGGATGAATTCAAGGTCTCTTTCAGCCATTTTTGGTCTCGAACCTCCAGACCCGGGAGGGTTAAATCGCATCTTACCAGCAACTCTTTTGCCATCTACGCGAACTTCTTTGCTCATGCCAGCCTGCTGAACGTAATCTTTACTCATGCTGACACCTAGATTTCAGGGCCACTAGGATGTGGATCGGAATGGGCTGCATTGTTTGAAGCGACCGCTTCTGCATCACCTCTGTGAATGGCTGCTGCAGCTTGTATTGATTGGATTATTTGCTGGTATCCAGTGCATCTGCAAAGGTTACCTTCAATTGCGCATGCAATTTCTTTTTCACTAGGGTCAGGGTTTTTGTCTAAAAGTGCCTGGGAAGCAACCAAAAAACCAGGTGTGCAGAAACCACATTGTGACCCTCCATAATCTGCAAAGCATTGTTGGATAGGCGCTAGATGGGATCCATCAGATAGCCCTTCAACAGTTGTAATTTTACAACCGCTCACGTCATGTGCCATAGTTAGACAAGAAAGGCGTGGCTCACCATCTATCATGACCGTACAACAGCCACATGTCCCCATGTCGCATCCGCGTTTAACACCCAAGCATCCTGCTTTGTCGCGGAGAACGTCAAGAAGTATCGAATTTGATTTTGCTATAACCTCTTTTTTCTGTCCGTTGACTTCCCCGAACCATATTTCAGATGGTGCAGCAGGAATCATCGAGACAAAGTCTTCGCCGACCATAAGTTACACCAACCTAATCTCCTTACAAAGACTCAACCTAATAGCGTTACCCTTGATTATATCAATCACTTATAAATCACAAAAAATCAGCGCTGCTGAATTACACTAATATCATCCTTACCGGGCAGTGGTTCAACCCAATCTTCATCTCCCGGCAATACTAATTTGTCACCAATATTCACCAACTCCTTAGCCAAATTTTGCTGAGACTCACTAATTGAACTCCAGTCGAATTTTGAGGAACGCCACTTCATCCACAATCGCATTCTTTTCCAAGATTTTGTACCTCGAGAGTATAGTGCGACTTGCAATTTCGCTGATGTTGGCATCCACCATAGCATAATTGGGAATACAGCAATAGATGGTAGTGAAAATAGGAACTCTATGGTCACACTGTAGTCCGCCAAGCCAGCTAGTGGGCTATCGCTAGATAACAAAGCCCATGTAAATCCAGTTGCTGATATTACCCACCATATTGGATAGGATATGAAAACGGAGTATAGCTTGAACTTACTCCGACTAGATTGGTCAAGATTTGACCATAGATATTTATCAGAAAATACCACAAATAGGAAAGGAGGTAGTGATCCTATCAAAGCACTCAATGTGACGAAGCCAAGCATGAAAGACCATGCATAGAGCCAAAGGAATATTGATTTTGCAAAACCTAAATTCGTAACCGACATTGGTCGACTATCAACATCATAAGGTCGTAAATTATAGGACTCAAGCATTGCCATGTGCTCTCTTGTTTTCCTCTCCAACCTCTGGCACTCTTTTTCATTGTTCAATGCCAGCCATTCCCACGCTGCACGAACCCTGCGGGCGCCTAAAATATCCTCTCCATATGTTGGTTTTTGATTAGAAATTTTTGACATCCTTTGTCTCTCTGCCTTTACAATAGACCTCGCTTTCCAAATTAATTCACGATCTTTCCAATTATCCTGTGATTGGGACGCTCTCGAAATCTCGCCAGATATTATCATGCTCAAATGTTCAACGTCGCCTTCTATATCTATTGGCCTTTCAACCGTTACAGCAACTCTTTCCCGAAACATGTTTTTGTTGCTGTAATGTATTCCTAAAGCGATAATTACAGGTTTTTTCCCGGTGCAAATTTCTGCTGCTTTGATTGCTATTTTTGCTGCCGTGTCTTTTATTTCAATTGACTTTGGTAGGTCATGGGAAACCCCCTCAGGGAATACTACAACACTTCCACCAGAGGAAACCATCTGTGCAATTTCCATTAATTTCTGCTCACCGATACTATTTACATCAACTGAAATTAGATTGATTGGGAGCAGATTCTTAGTCAATAATTCATCAAACATGCCTCCTGGGTGCCATGATACAATGATTGAACCTCTATCGGATGGAATATTTTCTGCATCTATGAGGGAGATTTCTCTAAACCAGTTAGATACTAGGGCCCCGGTCACTTTAGTTTTGAGCCCCATGTCTATGCGTCGTGTTCAAAGGTTTTCATTCCTGTGCAGTTTTAGCACAAAAGCACAGGATTCAAACGGTATTGGTTACTGGGTGGGGTTGCTGTGAGTATTATGTATAACTACAAGCAAATCTTTAGCCTTCTTGGACTTGTGATTTTAATTGCACCACTCGCTGTTGCAACGGTTCCCGTAAGCGAAGTGCATGAAACCGATGATTCACCAGAGGGATGGTGGAGTGATACAACTGTTGACCGCAATCAAAACAAGATTGGAGACATGGTTGAATTGCATATGGACAATCCAATTTTTCTTGACGAAAAAAATACTCTGCCACTGATTATTGATTTCCACTATACACCCAGCGTGAGTGACATAAAGTTGCTTGAGGAAATTGTTGACTACGATCACCAATTTATCCTTCATGGAATTGACGCACTAGCAGGAAGGGTTCCAGTCACAGAACTGTTAACTTTACGAGATGTCCCTGGCGTAGTGATGATTGAACTTGATGGAATCCTGACAATTGCGAATGCAGACGCAAGAGCAGGACATGGTGTTGATATGGCATTTGAAGAAACTGGATATGATGGTTCGGGCTCAACAGTCGCTATTATCGATACAGGATTGGATGGAAACCATACAAGTTTGGACGATCAAGATGACGACCCGTTGACAAATGATCCAAAGATAATCGGCTTTTACGATCCTGTAAATAATCCCGGAAACACGAATGGAACTGATTTCCCATATGACGACCAAGGACATGGTTCTCACTGTGGAGGAACCACCGCCGGAACTGGTGCGCCTACTTACGAACATGTAGGCATGGCACCACAAGCACATCTAGTTGGTGTCAAAGTCCTTGATGCTGGCGGATCTGGAAGTTTCTCTACTGTAATGGCGGGAATGCAATGGACTGTCGATACGATGCACAAATACAACACGAGAATCGCATCAATGAGTTTGGGTGGCCCTGGTGCAATAGAGTGGACATCATCCGAAGAAGATAGTGTAAACAGACAAGCTAATGAAATGATGAGAGCAGGAATCGCGCTCTACATAGCAGCAGGTAACAACGCTGTCAGCGCTCAAATCGGAACACCTGGTTCCGCCGAGGACGCAATCACTGTGGGTGCGCTTGACAAGGATACTTCAATCGCAGTTTACTCTAGTCAAGGTCCCACTGAAGAAGGTAAAATAAAACCTAATGTGGCCTACATGGGGAGCAGTATAATGTCTGTCCAGGCTAACTCTGGGGATCAATATGTAGCATTTAGTGGAACTAGCATGGCTACTCCGGGAGCTGCCGGAGTTGGTGCTCTAATGCTCCAAGCAAATCCAAATCTATCACCTTTCGATATTCGTAATATAATGCAGGAACAGGCAACTTACCGTCAGTGCCATTACATGGGCGCAAATGAACCGTGTGCAGAGGATTTGATACCAAAGAATAGACAGAACAACGTCTATGGTCACGGTCATGTGAATGCTCTTGAATCTGTTCTAGAGGCTGCCGAGTACAATCAGGAATGGTCTTTTAACAAAAATATCACATTATCACTTACCAACCAACTTAACGAAAACGGGAATGTCGTTTTAGGCCCAGGTGACAAAATCAAGTTAGACATAAACCAAGGAGTGGACAACATCCAGTGGATGAGTAATGACCTAAGGGATGGATGGTCTACTATCCACTCTTACGATTCTAAAATGTCTGTCTCACTAGATTATGCTGACGTCATAAAAGATTTGCAAGTCCTTCCGGGTGTTGAATTGATGGGCGTCCACACAATATCAATGAGAGCACTTGAAGGAACTACTTCTAGCCCACTTGTTACGATGGACATACTCCTAACAGATGAAACCAGTATTGTTGAGACTCAGGAATCGTCATCCAATGTTATTCTATACGGTTCCGTATTTGCAGCGATATTACTCACAGCAATTCTAATGGCCACCATACTTAGAGGCGAAAAGGACTCTAAGTTTTCTGACGAAGATAGAAATATCACACCTGATATCGTAGAAGCTGAAATTGTTGATTAAGCAGTAATTTTAGTCTGTTTCCGGCTCAACATTAAATAGTGCGTCGCTATTGTTCCATACCGATAAAATGAGCAAAACTGCACCAAAGAGACCCCAGAGGCCAGCAGCAACACCAACATTATCCGCCAGAACTGGTAACTTAATGACAGACTCACAATTGAAACCGAACATATCAGTTGGAAATGTTGGGGTTTCACCAGAATATGGTGTGGATAACAGTCTTCAAAAATTTGCTCAGTTAATTCTTTTCGGAATTGCGATGATCGGTATTTGGTCCGGTCTAATTATGATTGCACTCGAAGGAGACGGTGATATCACCCAATGGGCACTGTTAGGTGTAGGAGGCATCATATCTGGCCTAATGGCGATTGCTTTAGTTGAATTTCAAAGAAAGAAAGGTGGAGATGAGCTTCAAGATGTGCATGACTATATGTTGGGTATAGGATTCTTCTTCCTTGCAATTGGAGCGCTATACAGCGCGAGATGGATGGTTGAATTTCTTGTCAGTACTGGTGATTTTGGCTGGCTCGACAATACGGGTGATAATCTAGCGTATGGCGATGAGGGTTGGATACCCTCTGCAAAAGCGATATATTTCCAACTAGGTGCTCTAGTAGCCCTAATATCCGGCCAGACAATATATCTTAGCAAGTTGAAAGGTAAAACCACGTTTGCTTGGTCGATTACAACATTTACTCCGCTTGTAATGGCATTGATAGCCTCAATCCGATGGATGGAGTGGTCTAACAACATAGTAAGTTGGGAACTAGGAATATCGATGATCACCCTAACTACAATAGCGATGTGGCTGTCGCTGAGAGCAAATAGCGGAATCATATTTTCTGTTGTGGCCGTAACGTCTGGCTTAGTTCCTCTCCTTTACGAGATTAGTAATGAAGGTGGTGTTGATGGAAGAGGTGGAGCATTATCATTGCTTGTCTTCATAATCGCTGTTCAAGGATTCATGGCAGCAGATAAGAGGTTGAGACAGGATTTGATGCAGTGGACTTCAGCACTACTAGTTGGAGAGGTTGTTCTCGCCATGTATCTAGCAAGAGACGGCATATGGGAAGATTTGATACTGGTATTAGGGCCGATTAAACAAAATGCTCTGCCTGGAGTATTGCCTGACTACATTACTCTACAAGTGGCATTGTGGTTTGCTGTTTTGATAGCATATTTCCCTGCTACTTTGAAACGCAGGATACCATATATGCCGATAGGTTTAGCAGCATCATTATTCATAATTGAGCCCGAGGCTGGCCTGATTCCTTGGATGGTCACATTGATTATGCTGCCTTACTTGTTGGTAATTTCAAAAATAACAAGGAATTGGGTTGCAAACTGGACTATAATTGCAACAGCATCATCCTTCTTTATCCAATCCTACATAGGAGGGTTCCAGCCTGCATGGATGGAGGCTACTATCCTAATCGGTATCCTAACAGCAGGAGAGTTTGGAAGGCAAAAAGGTCACCTGTCAGACTGGGCTCACTTTGTCTCTTTGATGTTGATGGTGTTCTCGAAATCCGTATTAATGGGAGAAGACCCTTACCTGCCTTGGACTTTAGTCTTATACGGTTTGGGTAATTCATACATAATGATGCTCAATGCTAAGAAACTTGAGAGTGCAGAAAAAGCATTTGAGGCTTCACTCGCAACTGCTTTCTCTATGATTTTCGCCGTCATATTATCACTTGCTGACAGATTAGAAGTTCCTTTAGAATTCCTGCCAGATGATACTGTGAGCGCACTTTCGGGATTCAACGTAACACTTGCGTTTGTTGGATTGTTAGTCTATACCTCGATGAGAAGATTCAAGGATGTAGAATTGGATGTGGGTATTATATTAGGCTGGGCTGATTCAAACAAAGGAAAGATATTGCCAGTGTTTGATACCGAGAAAAATGCGTGGATAATTCCTGAAAAATCGGAAACAAAAGACATCTTCGCCAGCGCATGGGGACCACTTGGAAGAATGAGCTTAATCGGGCCTTTGGTTTTGTTCACCGTTGCATTGGCATCGGTTCAAGATGGACTGGCAGATGATATTTTCTGGGTTTTAATGATGATTATACCAATCGGAATTATCATTTTTGAAGTTCTCAGCGAAAAAGAGGCTTCCTCAGCAGGAAGGATGATCGCTACCATCACACTACTACTAGTCGCTGCTCCAATGGCTTTTGCATTAAACGAAGCAGGTTCTGGCAATAACATTAGGGATGCAACAATTCTATTCGATTCGATCCTATTGCTGGGACCATTATCCGTTTCGCTAATATTAGCCAAGAAAGGACTAAACGAAGAAACACTAGATGAAGCGGCAGATATTGTAACACTAACGGGACTACTGGTCTTGGGACTCTTCGACACCAGTGGTGGTTTGTTGTTCTTCACAATGTATCTATTGGTATTCTATAGAGCATTAAAGCACAGATTAATTTTCCTATTATGTGTTTCTCCAATTGCATTGCTATTAATTGGAGGCAGATACATATCAGAGGGAGCATTAGTTGGTGATTTCTTCAGAGATCTTGACATAACTGCTTACAACCCTATTAAGGAGACTATCTTAGAACTTCCAAGGCTATCATTCTTTGTTATGGCAATCACAAGCCTGATTATTCTTTCAAAAGGAGTTCTTGATAGAAGGTATGGACTCAAAGAAGGTGTGCCAAAGTTGAGCATGCCAATTCCCTCAGTTTGGTTGACATTGGGAGTTTACGGTATACTACCGGATGCTGCTTGGATTCTACTCTCTATGACAATTATATTGACACTCTTCGCAATATTGATGGGAGAGTTGGGCTTTGTTCCATGGAGCCTGCCACTAATTGTGCTCTCATTCATTGTCGGGTTCAGCATGGATTCGGCTTTCCAAAGTTGGGGAGATGGCAGAATACTATCATACAGCTTGTTAGGAACAGGGCTCTACACACTCATGATGAATCAGTTATCGTCATCCGGATGGATATACAAATATGCAGACGATGTTGTTGAGTTAGGAACTAGGATGGTTAATGGGGTAGAAGCACCAAAAGATGTGACTGTTTTCAAACTAGATACAATTGAGGCTAGAGAAAAATTGTCTTCTATACTTAGAACCTGGACTATAATTTGTTTGTCTCTTTCATGGGATGCTGCATTAGGACTGGGAACTATTGCAGGAGCAATTTGGATAACCTACGATCTATTTGTTAACGGACAAAAATGGGCCATCCTCAGCTTACCTCTATTACACGCATTCGCTGTATGGAACACGATGGACCATCATCTTGAAGTAAATGCTGGATTTGCAGATTTACTAGTTGGATCTGTGTTGATTGTCAGTGGTGCAGTGTTCACCGCCATTGCCTCAAAAACAGATATGGCATGGAACTGGGAATTCATCGATTGGGATGATGAAGGGGAATATTTCGACTGGATTGACAGAGTAGGATTATTGGGTATTGCTTACTTCCTTGTTGGTATATCATGGGCACTTGGATTTGGGGAACAAGATTCACTAATTTATGCAATATTCGCAGCATTCCTATCTGGTATAGCCATACAAGGGTTCCGTGAAGAAACAGATGCTGCATGGAGAAGGGCAGTGGGTGTATTCGGTACTATCCTCTCATTATTCATGTTGAGTACTACCTTTGAAGACTCACTATACGAATATATCACATGGATGTTCATTGGAGTAGTTGCGCTTGGATTTGGATTTGCATATCTGAACAAGATGGGAGAGGTTTCCACACTATTCGATGAAAGTACTCAGGCAGCGCCCCTCAATAATCAAGATACAGTTGCTGGAGAGGAGATTTTGACAATTCCAGAGCCAATTACACAACCCAAAGATTTGGAAATTCACGAGGATGAAGAAGAGGAAAGTCCACAACCTCTACTAGAGAAGGAAATCAAAAAGACAACTGAAAAGAAGTCTGACAAAAAGGAAGAAGAAACCGAGGTCTCTGAAAGCACCGCTAAAGACATAAAATCTGCTGCAAAAGGTAAGAAGGTTAGCGAATCCTTGTTAGGGAAGGCTACCGAAAAACCGGTCGAAGAAAACGTCGTTGACTCACCGTTCGATTTGTTACTAGATCCAGTTGTTTTGAAGGCTATACAAGATTCATTGGCTGCAACACCTCATGAAGGTTTCAAACCAGTTGTCTCGATAGGTGCTAATGGAAATCTGAAAATTGATTTCGTTCCAATTTGA
>PAOW01000034.1 GCA_002710015.1 Methanobacteriota archaeon
CCAGACATTCTCGCACCCGGTGGTTACGTACGCTCATGCAGAGCTCAGGAGGCAACAGATACAGGAGGCGCCACATGGAGCAACAATTGGTATCTAGAGTATACTGGAACTAGCATGGCAACTCCTAACGCAGCAGGAACAGCCGCCCTCATTAGAGAGTATATCACCGAAGTTGCTCAAAGGCCAGAGCCTCAAGGTGCGTTGGTAAAGGCACTGATGATTCTTGGAGCGCAAGATGTAGGTTCTAGAGACATACCTAACATGAATGAAGGTTGGGGGAGAATCGATCTCAAATCAACACTCGCTCCAAACAATGGCAGAGGTATTTGGGTGGATGATCGCTCAGTGTTATCGTCAACAGGTAATTCCAAAAGTTATTCTTTCAACATAACCACTCCAAACCAACCCTTCAAAGCGGTCGTAGCATGGTCTGATGAAAGAGGTAGTCGGTTTTCAAACACGCAATTAGTGAATAATCTGAATCTATTGGTTACCACGCCTAGTGGTATAGAATACAAAGGAAATGAATTCTCTCAAGGGCGATCCATACAAGGTGGTAGTTTCGATTCTCTAAACAATGTTGAAGTTGTGTTAATTGATTCTGCCGAAGCGGGTTTATGGACAGTGAAGGTAACCGATGCAGCACATTCCGGCTCTAGAGCACAACCATTTGCGATTGCAGTTTCAGGTGTTGGTGTGAACGACTTGAGGCCTGACCCATCTCCTATCCAGTCTTCACTAAAAACAGACATTTCGATACCTCAAGTAGGTGATGACGTATTGGTTGAAATGAAAGTATCAAATTTAGGTAATGTGAAGGCAGAAAACGTAGAGGTCATCTTCCAAGAGGAGGGGTTGTTCATTGAATCCCAGTCTTTCGATTTAGGTCCAGGGGGCTCGAAGATACTATTCTGGGATTGGCAACCACAGACAGCGGGAGGGAGAACTCTAACATTCTTGGTTGACTCAAGTGATATAGTGGATGAGATAAATGAAGGTAACAATCGGATGGACGTTGTAGTTAATGTTACAACTCCCGGTGTCAGAATAGAATCCGCAAATCCAATCCAATCGCTAGGTGATATTCAATCAACTACATCAAATTGGCAAATAGTTCTAACCAATACTGCATTGTTGTCAACCAATGCTTCGGTGTCGTCTGTGGAGGTTCTAAATTCAGCAGGGGAAGCACAACCATGGTATGTTGGCTTAGATAATACGGATTTCAACCTCCAAGGTCAAGAGGGTGCATTAGTAAACGTCACATTAGTTCATCCTTCTGGACCAAGTCCAGGCCTCTATTCGATCAAACTGATGGGGTACGATGAGGATAATTCAGTCAGTAGTCCATACACTCTTACTCTAGATGTCCCAGTTTTATCTGAAACAAGAGTTGAGTTTGATTATACTTTTATCCCTGCACATCCTTCTTCCAATACCTCAATAGACATCAGGTTGTTCAATTTAGGCAACAGTGACATTGGTTACGATGTATTCTTGGAGTCTCCACCTGGATGGTATGCTGGTTTTGATGACCTATCATCACAAGGCGGTGCAAATTCAGCATCAACAGGTCTAATGCTAAAGGATGGACAAATGGATATTGGAATAACATTCATCCCACCTCAAGTTATGACTCTAGCCGACTCAGAATTTACAGTCGTCCTGAAAGTATTTTCTCAGACAGAAGAATATAGAATGATGGAATACTTTCTTCCACTGAAGGTTGCGGAGATCGCTGATGTAACTGTAGACTTGGAGTCTTCATTCACAAATGTTAATCCGGGAACTACAATATCTCTCCAATACACGGTTGAGAATTTAGGAAATGTAGATCTTTCTCTGACTCCAGAATTGCAACTACCAGTTGGTTGGAGTAAAAACTCTGAGCTTAATCAAATCGATTTGGCATGGACAGAGTCTGAGAATATATTGATATCAATATCTGCAAACTCAGATGCTAGAAGTGGTGTAATAAAACTGATAATGAGCGACGAGGGGCAATCATGGAGCCATTCCAAACAAGTGAATGTCACTCAAATAGCGTTGCCAGTGATGACTTTTGCATCTCTGGAAATAGGACCCGAGACCTACTCAACACTAAATGGTCCAGGACAACAGCCTACTGGTGTACCTATCAATTACACATGGTTAATTGAAAATATGGCTGACACTACGTGGACACCATCCGTTACTTTACAGACCAACCCCAATCTGCTAGGGGAATGTTCAGGGCCAGAATCAGTATCAAAGGGCGATATCAAAGTGGTTAAGTGCACAGTGATCATATCTTCCATGCTCGATCCAGGTTCTGAACCAGAATTCAAGGTAGAACTGAGTGATAATTTCGTTTCTGTAAATAGAACTGTTTCAATGTTGGTGGCAGTTTCAAAGGAACTTAGATGGGAAGTCACAGGAAGTAGCACCATAGAAACGGGAAAGGAGTCAATTCTATATCTAGAGGTGACGAATTCTGGTAACAGTTTCGTTTCGGGTGCGATAATCTTGCAATCAGAGGACGGATGGGAAGTCGTTTTAGAAGGCCCAGATACACTTAATCTTGAAGCAGGGCAATCAGCTGAAATTGTATTGAAAATAACCTCCTCAAAGCGGGGACAAGGTGATATCGAAGTATCATTATCGGGAGATAGCAATATCGTCAGTAATACATTGACAATTGAACTGACAAGTGAAGGGGATCCAACCAACGATGGGGTTTCTTCGGATTCTTCCCTAACCTTTGTTTGGATAGGCGCGCTTTTGATACTTATTTTGAGTGCAGTTGCTGCAATTCGAATCCTGAAAAATCGTGGTTTAAGTGATTGAGCAAATTATCTCCTTGAGTTTTGTCAGTGTTTGATTATATTATTGACAAAAGATGCTAAACATATTGTTAATGTAGACTCAATTGACGAGCAGCACCTCAAATAATGTAAGTAAAAAAATCACAAAGATAGAAAATTATCGTTACAATTTAGGGACACTATGTATAATCTTAATCATGTCATACGAATAAACATCTTTGCATAGGCTTTTCATGTGAAGACTGCGACCGGGGTTCATGGAACCCCATAGAAAGGACCCTGACCGAACCAAAAACATCACGAGCATTTTGCTTGTTTCTTTGATGTTATTTTCACTAGTTCCAGCTATATCTTCTCCAGTTTCTGCTGATGACTCTGGTAGAGATGCCAACATTTCCTTATCAGTAAGCCCAAGTTCACAGACAGTAAACCCTGGCGAGACTGCGGAATACACCGTCAGAGTTTACAACAACGGAGCAAATTCGGTATCGATCCAACTTAGCGCAACAAATGAACAGGATTGCACGGGTTACAGCTCAACAATCGGACAAATTGCTCAACCAATAGAATCAGGTTCCTATGAAGAGACATTTCTCAACGTAACATTGGCTCAAAACGCAGAAGGATCTTGCGTTACAACAGTTACTGCGAATGCCAACGAGCAAGTTACGCCTCCAGACCAACCAGGTCAGCCACAGCAAAAAACTCAGGATGTTGAAACATCAGCAGGTGATGGCGCAGGCTCAGCAGTCTTCGGTGTAGATCTCACGGTGGAATCTCCAAACAAGCAATGGAACGGTCAGACGACTGTTGAGTGGGATGTTGAAGTCGAAAATACTGGGAGAGTCCAAGAAACCATTGACCTTACTGTTGATCCAATAGGTGGGTCTGGATGCACCTCAGCAGGGAGCCTTTCTATCGATGTCGATCCAAGTCAGGTAACAGTGGACAATGAATCCTCAGAATGGGTTAAAGTAACACTCGAGGTACCAGAGGGGCAAGCAAGTAACAAATATTGCTGGGAGATTGAGGGAGTAGTTACCAACGATCAAAACCCGAATGGTAGTGCATCTGATACCGAAGAATTCAGCCTTAATGTGCCTGAGTTGAAGGAGTGTGACCTTGAGTTATCGAAGACTAGCATGAGCATCATTCCAGGAGAGACAGGGACTCTGAAAGCAACCTTCTCCAATGAAGGTAACACAGACTGGTCCGTGAATGTTGGGTTCCAAGGGAGTCATTCGTCGTGGGCCAGTGTTGATGGGCCATCAAGCGGAATGTTGCCATATAACAACGGGAATGGCGAAAAGGAATTCACCATAGAAGTAACCCCAGACGATTCTATAGAGGCCAATTCACAGAAAACAATCACGATACAAGGCAAGGATGGAGCAGTCTCAAAGTGTGAAGCCGATGTATCCATCACGGTTGGACAGTCTTATGGTGCTTCTATGTCGCTTGGAAACACCGCGATATACAACGTTGAACCGGGGCAGCAGACTACCACAACTCTAACAGTAACCAATCAAGGAAACGGGCCTGATACATTCAGAGTTTCTGCCTCATCACCTCCTGCTGGTTGGTCAGTTTCCCTTGAATCCTCCACGATTTCTACTGAATCTCGACACTCCAATGATAAAACTGGAACAATAGATGTGACAATATCCCTGCCTTTGGATGCTCTTGCAACCGAAGAAGTAAAAATCACATTCTCTGTAATGCCAACAAACAGTGGTGGTTCTTATGACACCAAGGATCTGACTGTCACTGTAAAAGCGGTTCATGGTATGAGCGGCAGCGCTCCAGCGGATCAACAAACTGGACGATCTGACACCACGGTCCAATTCCCGATAGTGATAACAAATGAAGGAAATACTCTCGACAGGTTCAGATTTTCGGTGATATCTCAGACAGCTAGACCCGCATGGGACAAGCATTTTGAGACAGAGGACGGGTCGATAATTACAGAGATTGACATAGATGCTAGAAAATCAGCAACTGTTTATCTTGTGGTTTCTGTGGATGGAGAAGAAGAACTGGACAGCACTCGCCTGACCACTAGGGTTACGAATTTAGGGGACAATAACAACGGTGATCAAGATGGCGACGGAGTTCCTGACAATCAGTTAGAGTTCGAATTTAGAGCCTACCTTTCTGACCGAGATTACGCAATGGATGCTGTAATAATGAATTCGTTAGACGACTTGACTAGAAATTCAGTCGTAATTCTACCTCCTGGTGGCAACATGACCTTTGAAATCCAAGTAATAAACACAGGAGATATGAAAGACGATGCGATAATTGATTTCAGTGGATTGAGTGGTATTGCTACTCGAACGTTATATCTGGGCGATAATGAGATCACAGGTCCTTTCGAAGTTGAAAAAGGCTGGGGGGCATACAATGCAAGCAGAGGTGGCTGGTGGTCGCCAGATGGTTCTCTAGAGCTAGAGGATAGCTTTGAAGAAATGAATTCTACCCTAATAATTGGAGGAGAAAAAGCCAACTACACCATAACAAGATATTTCGTATTACTAACGCTAGAAATAGAGGTCAACCAAGGCTCAGAAAATGGAGATGGAGGATTGCTAGAGATAGTTGTGACCTCAGTTTCAAATGCTGCTAACAGAAGTGGCAAAATCAGTTTTTCACTATCGGTTGAAACCGTTCTTGACGTAGAAATCAATCTACAGGGGGATTACGAGCGAGACATAGTATTCGGCGAAATTGGTAATTCACCGAAATTCGAAATAGATTTGACAAATACGGGTAACATAGAGTCTGAGTTCAAAATATTCTCAAGTTCTGGTCTGCGTGGATGGAATGTTATCCTTGGTTATCGCGGTGGAGATTGTGTCAACAACGGAGATCACCTACTTTGCACGATAAAGCAAGGAGAGACGGTTGTAATAACTGCAAAAGTAAATCCGCCCGGAGGCGATAATGCAGAGATTGAGGATACATTCAAATTCGTAATATCGGCTGAGCCAACGGACGTTGGACTTGTTGGTAGAGAAAATATCGAATTGACTGTCAACGGACAACCTGCGGAATTCGCACTTAATTCTCTTGTAACCCCAGAAGTCCTGTCTGTAATGGCTGGAATTGTGTTACTCGGATTTGCGGTTCTACTACTTCGTCGCAGAAAATGACCCCTACGGGGTCAGAACTTTCCACCCCATTATTTGCCACGGGTTGAGACAACGCTTATGGAGGGTTATTGAGTGGCCTGTCCAAGAGAGTCTTACTGCTCTCAGTTGGTGGCATAATTGGTCGGTGCGGAAACAGTTACCGGGACCTATCTTTCGATGGGTCTGATGACACTAATCGGCATTGGCATGCCAGTGGGCGCTTTCGTCACTCAGTACTTCGTTATGCCCAAGGTTGACGCCTCAAGGCCGCATATGACCAAATCATGGTTATTGCAGGGCCATGAACGTGACCACAGCCTCTATCCAAGGCGATTGTCAACATACGAGTGCGGTTCTGAGCCTGTCGGTGAAGCAATGATACAATTTCACTTCCAATATTATTGGTATGCGATTATTTTCTTGGTTTTCGATGTAGCATTCATGTTCATGGCACTGGGAGGGTTGCTAGCAATCGATGCAACTGGACCAAGTAGTGGTGATGCAATTGCTTTAGTTGGCAAAGAGATGTTGGTGTTAACGGTCTTCTTTACGACAATGACACTTGGAGTCTGGCACGTATTCCGAAAGAGAGGCCGAATTTACATTTGAGGTGTTTAGATGAGTGAGACAGGTGAGAACTATACTACATTCAACAGCCGGGCGCTTGTTGAAGTAGTTGGTGATGTAACCGATGAAGCTCTTAAAGCTACGAAAATAAAGCAATTGCTTAGCGTTTTAGCTGGCAGATTCTTTAACTGGGCCGGACGAAAATCTCTGTTTACACTTCACTTGGGAATAAAGTGCTGTGCCATTGAGATGGCTGCATCTGCAACCCCAAGATTTGATGGAGACAGATTTGGTGTATTATTCCGGTCAAGCCCCAGACAATCAGATGTATTGTTGGTAAACGGACCAATATCGAAGAAATTCGCAGATCCTGTGGTTCGCCTTTGGGAGCAGATGCCTGAACCAAAATACTGCATTGCAATGGGTGAATGTGCGATTTCTGGCGGACCATATTATCAATCTTACAATATCTTAGAAGGAGTAGATACAGTGATTCCTGTTGATGTATACATTCCCGGATGCCCCCCAAGGCCTGAGGCGTTAATCGACGGTTTTGGTAAACTGCGTGAGAAAATTATTCGAATTGGAGGGGCGCCTTCAACAGGCCGTGATGGCGACAAACCGATTATCGTGGGGGATGATTGATTTGGGAACTACAATAACCCAGGGTCAAAACTCCGAAGCAGCAAGAGCTGCGAGTGATGAATTGAACGAGCGGTTTTCTGAGGCTGGCATAGTATCAGAAGTTATAGCTCATAGTGCTGGAAAAAAGCAAAAATTTGTTCGAATTACATGTAAACCCAGCCAGTGGAGAGGATTAGCAAAACATCTCAAGCATAAAGTTGGAGTGAATCATTGTGCTATGATAACAGGAACACATTACCCAGATGGAGATAGCAGTAGGGGTTGGGAGGTTGCATACCATCTGCACAGATGGCCAATCAAAGACGTTGAAGCCCATACGATGACAGTTCACGAGGGCGAGAAACTCAAAGGAAAAGACGTCCCAATGGAATTCGAGGTATTCATCTCTTTGGAAGCTGGCGATTCTCCTTCAGTCCCATCTATTCAGGATATATGGGAAGGAGCAGATTGGAATGAAAAAGAAACCTGGGATTTGGTGGGAATAGACTTCACAGGGCACGTAAACATGCACCGTGTATTGAATCCGCACGATTCTCCAGTGGGATTTCACCCATTGCAAAGACAGCATAAAATTCGATATCACGATTTCAATGAAATGTATGACGACCCACAAGGATTTGGTCGAAAGCCGGTTGATGAGGGCCGAGTAAAGTGAGGTGGTAATATGGCAGAGATGTGGATTACAATGGGCCCTCAACATCCTATGACACACGGATTGTGGACACTCCGCGTTAAGGTCGATGGTGAGACCGTTACCGATACGGAAGCCGAATTGGGCTATATTCATCGAGGCGTCGAGAAGATATGCGAAGCTAGAGACTTCACTCAAATCACTCCATATTGCGACAGACTATGCTATGTAAGCGCTATGACTTGGGCTCATTCCTATGTCATGGCTGCCGAAGATTTGCTAGAAGCAGAGGTTCCAGAGAGAGCTGAATATATTCGTCTGATGGCAGCTGAAGTCCAAAGGATTGCAAGCCACTTGATGTGGCTTGGAGCATTTGGCCCTGACATAGGCAACCTAACCCTGATGACTTGGTGTCTCCGTGATAGGGAGATGTTCTTGGATCTCTTGCAGGAATTAGGAGGCTCAAGGATGCATTACAACTACCCTCGCATTGGCGGAGTAAAGAGAGACATTCCTATCGGGTGGGCTAATCGCCTGAAAGCAAAGGTTCGATTGTTTGAGAACAGAATCAATGAGTATGAAATGTTACTAGACGAATCTACAATATGGCTGGTTAGATTACAAGGTGTAGGTTATGCTACTGCTGAAGATCAAATTAACGCAGGAGTGACTGGGCCAAATATCAGAGCAGCAGGTGTGAATGTGGATGCTAGGTGGACAAACCCATACTCTGTGTATGACCAAGTTGATTGGGAACCTGCCGTCGAGAAACCAACAAGCATCAAGGGAGCTGACTGTTATGATCGCTATCGAGTGAGAATGGAAGAAATGCGACAATCATGCAGAATGCTACTGGATGCTATTGAGAAAATCCCAGGAGGAGCTAATACACACTACCAGCCCGGTGATGAGATGATTATCACGAAAGCGCCTACAAGAGCCCCAGAAGGCGCAACAGGATTTAGCACGTATGAATGCACTAGAGGAGTTTCAAATTTCTATTTGCAAGGCGGTGGAGATGGTCGTGGGAAACACCCTTACAGAGTTTCAATAAGGTCTCCGATGTTCATCACAATTCCATACGTAGCAAAGACAATGATAGGCTACAAGGTCGCAGACATACCGGCAATTATGGGTAGTTTTGATCCATGCATTGGGGAGACAGATAGGTGAGGTGAATATCATGGATGACTGGCTTCAACTTCACGATTTAATCTATCACAAAACACGCGAGGGTGCGAATTTCTTATTGGAAGGAACTCTCTTGGAAGACTCTGCAAATGATATTGCTTTCTTCCTATTTACCACTCTAACGTGCTTGATTACATTCGCAGGAATAATGCTATCCATGTTCATGATTTTGTGGATTGAAAGGAAGTTCTACGCTAGAGTCAACGATCGCAGAGGTGCGACAACCGCTCTCAGGTCTCTATGGGTCGGTGAAAATGGCGTTACAGCTGGAGAATGGTGGAACATGATCCCTTACGGACTTGGAAAGCCTATTGGAGCAGTAAATGGGTGGTTGAACAAGATTGCAGGAAATGATGGACATGAACATGAAATGGTTAACAGAGTTGGTAACAGATCTTGGTATGGAGTCACAATATTCCCTGGATTCTTCCAAAACATTGCCGACGGTATGAAGTTCCTAACCAAGGAACATATGGTCCCTTCAAGAGCTGATAAAGTGATATTTGAACTCGCACCATTCCTAGTAATTTCTTCAACAATTATGATTCTTGGAATGATTCCTCTATCAAGTGGTATCTATGGTGCTAACCCAGAATTATCCGTCCTGTTCGCATTTGCAATATTCGGAATTGCGCCACTTGGGGTATTCTTTGCAGGCTGGTCATCAAACAACAAATACACATTGCTTGGAGGTATCCGAAGCGCCGCACAATTAACTGCATACGAAATACCACTATTGTTGTCTATTCTCGGTGTTTGTATAATGGCAGGTTCTTTCAATTTCTTAGAGATAGTTCATTTCCAACACTCCTCTGGAACCTGGCTCTTCTTCCTTATGCCACTTGGAGGAGTGCTTTTCCTCGTCAGTATGATCGCTGAGGTTGAGAGAATTCCGTTTGACATGCCAGAGGCAGAGGCTGAGTTAGTTGAGGGCTGGTGGACCGAATATGGCGGTATGAGATTTGGGCTGTTATTCGCAGCGGAATACATGCGCGTATACGCAGCAAGCATACTCTTTGCTCACTTCTTCCTTGGAGGATGGCATGCTCCATTTGCAGGCTCTATTGGTTCAATACCATTCCTTGGAGATTTATGGCTTGCAATTCCGGGCATTGGTTGGACATTGCTCAAGGCATGGCTAATATTCACAGTTGTATTCGTTTGGGCTAGAACAGCTCTTCCAAGAATCAGGACAGACCAGATCCTTGAGTTCGGTTGGAGAATGCTATTACCACTTGCGGTATTGCAAGTTGCACTTTCGTTAATTTACAGACTATACTTCTTTGACGCATCTGCAATGGCTGAAACAACTCTAGGAGGTTGGGCTTGGGATTTGACCATCCTAGACATAACCATACCATGGGGAATGCCAATCTTAACAACAATATTCTGGACAGGGGTCTTTGTTGTCATGATGAAGGATGAGAACATTGAGGAGAATGAGGCGCGTATGTATCACATACGGACTATGACTCCGGCGGGGACGCACACAGCTGGAACGGAGTGAGGTGAAAACATGGCAGCACACCCACACGCAAAGCCAAACTTCAGGAACCTGTTCTGGTATCCATTCAAGATTACTGGACTAACGGTCTTGAGGACATATGAGTTCATAGGCAAACGATTCTCAAGCGGCTATCACAATACTACACATCCCGAGTTTATCCATGATGGAGATATTGCAAGATCTGAGAAGACCAAACACCTCAACGACATTACAGCACATCAATACTCTCCTGACAGATCGGGAACGGATCTTACTCCTACTATTTGGAAACCCCAAACTGTGAATTATCCATATGAAAGAATTGAGGAAATCGAGCCTTGGCTATTTGTCCCTGGAAACTACAACGGAAGAATAGGAGTGATTTGGGAAACATGCACTGCTTGTAAAATGTGTGTCAACGTTTGCCCCAACTCATGTTTACACATGACAACGGAACTGCGCGTTGACGTTCTTGATAGTGCTGAAGGTGAGTGGGAAGGATTTGGTGCTGAAATAGAAATAGGTAAATTCGCCGCTGTTGAAAAGCCAGAGGTCGTTGAATCCCTTTCAGAATTCGTTCTAGCCACTGCACACACGGATGCTCCAGACGAATGGCGTTTTGGTGAGGTTCTCGATCTTTCAGGAAGTAGTGCAAAGATGCGCTGGAATGATAGTGGAGAAGTAGACGAAGTTCCACTAGATTTGCTTTATCCAGCAGACGATCAAATCGTATCTGGAAGAATTGATCTAGGGAGATGCATGTTCTGTGGACTATGTATGGAGGCCTGTAACTTTACATCATTCTTCATGACAAACGAGTATGACGGAATGTCTGGATTCACTCGTCAAGAACTATGGATGGATGCTAGCAGGACAAGAGTTCTAGTTGGTGATCATCAAGAAGCAGTAGATGCTGAATTAGCAAAGAGAGCCAGTAAGGAACGCGATAAGAGGGCGAAAAAAGCCGCTAAAGCTGCCAAGGCAGCAGGGGAGGCTTGATTTTGGACCTAGCAATGTATCTGGAAACGGGTATGTTTTTTCTAATGAGCACAGTAGTAATTGGCGGAGCCCTTGGTCTTGTCTACATGCAAAGAGTAGCACATTCAATGATGTGCTTGATTTTCTGTTTTATGGGAGTTGCAGGAATTTTCATTTTGATGGGTGCAGAATTTCTCGCTGTAATCCAAATCTTGGTATATCTGGCAAGCGTTATGCTGGTAGTTCTATTCGGTATCATGCTTACTAGAAGACAAATTCTGGAGGAGGACTTTGAATGAGACTCCTCTCGATGCTTGCTCGCTTTGGTCTTATCTTCCTTGGAGCAGTAATAATCACAGCAGTATCAGCAGACATAGTTTGGGAGGATTCCTCTGATTATGAGGTCACAACTAGCGATTTGGCAGAATCACTCTTTGGAGAATGGGCGTTACCACTTCTAGCTCTTGGATTCCTCATGGCGATGGCCATGGTAGGCGCAGCATACCTAGTTCGGGATGAACGATTGGTAAATCTCGAATGGGAGTTAAGCGGTGGTGAAAAGAAATGATAGATCCAGCATGGGTATCTGGACTCGCTGCTATACTTTTCATAATCGGGTTGTGGGGAGCTTTCAGCAGAAAGAACGCAATCGTTGTTCTGATGTGCATCGAGTTAATGCTGAATGCTGTTAACTTGCAATTCGTCGCTGCTGCCAATCATCATGGTGATGTTACAGGGTGGGTTTATGCGATATTTGCAGTAGCTATTGCAGCAGCTGAAGTTGCTATTGGATTGGCCATTTTCCTTTCCATGTATGGTCAACATGAGACGATTTCACTCGATGAAGTGAATCTGTTGAAAAACTGAGGTGAGAAAATGAGCGGATTTGAAACAATAAATTACGCTGTTCTAATACCTTTATTCCCAATGCTGGCATTCCCAGTAATCCTATTCTTTGGTAGACTCTTCAACGGAACGCCTACGTGGGTTAAGAATCTCAAGGAAGGAGGCATAATTGCTCTCTGTGTTATGAGCGCAAGTCTGTTACTTTCACTGCTTTTGATCAAAGACCACATCAACATGGTTGGAACTGCGAATATTTTCACATGGTTTGAATCGACCTGGTGGTATGGTGGTAATGAGTTTGAGACTAAGGTGTTTGGAGTAGGGGTATATATCGACCACCTAACAATAATGCTCTTGTTTGTAGCATCATTCTTGTGTCTACTGATTAATATATTCGCAATTGGTTACATGAATACAGATCCAATCAACGACAACAGAAACCACAGATTCTATGCAGAGTTCGTGTTGTTCTGTTCTGGTATGTTGGGAATGGTTCTCGCAGACTCGTTCCTCTGGTTGTTCATATTCTGGGAATTGATGGGATTGTGTTCCTATCTATTAATCGGATTCTACTATGAAAGACCGAGTGCTGCCTATGCAGCTAAGAAGGCGTTCCTTACGACACGTGTAGGCGACGTATTCTTGGTAATTGGGCTAGTGATGCTGTGGAATCTATTTGATGGAACTTTAGATTATGCTGTCTTATTTAACCCGGACGAGATTGCAAAAGTCAACTCTGGTGATTTACAGATCGCTCTTGGAATGATGTTCATAGGTGCGGTTGGAAAATCGGCACAATTCCCGCTTCACGTGTGGTTACCAGATGCTATGGAAGGTCCTACGCCCGTGTCCGCTCTAATCCACGCTGCAACAATGGTCAATGCAGGACTATACATCGTAGCAAGGATGTTCCCATTCTTTACACACGCAGACATGGGAGCTTTATCCACGCTGGCCATAATCATTGCTTGTATTGGTGGAATTACAGCAGTTATGGCTGCATTGATTGCTTTCGTTCAAATGGACTTGAAGAAAGTTCTAGCATATTCAACTATGAGCCAGCTTGCCTACATATTTACGGGATTAGGTTCTGCAATGTGGTTAGCAAATAATGGATATGAGGAAATCGCTGCTTTTGCTATGGGAGCATCTCTATTCCATCTATTCAACCACGCTATGGCAAAGGGAATGTTGTTCATGGCATCAGGTTCTGTAATTCACGAAATGCACCACGCACACCATGAGGTTGCGCATCACGGGCATGGAGATCATGATGATCATCATGATGACGAACATGATGACCATCACGACGACCATCAAGATGATCACTTTGATGCCCAATCTATGGCAAATATGGGTGGACTTGCTAGTAGATTACCGATAACAGCTACCGCAATGTTTGTTGGAAGCATGTCCATAATTGGGATACCGTTTATCGGAGGATTCTGGTCAAAGGAAGGCATAATCGCTAGTGCTTGGAAAGTAGCACTGAAAGAACCGATCTTCTTCCTGCCTGCGACGTTGGTCTTACTCGGTGCGGGAATGACTGGATTCTACATGTCCAGGATGTGGTTTATGACTTTCGCAGGTAAGCCAAAAACAGAGGTTGCTGAGCACGTTCATGAACAGACTCCATGGATTCCCATACCATTGGTAGTTCTTACTTTCATGACTCTCAGTGCAGTTATCCTAGCAGGTATGCACGTAGGAGGAAAAACCGGTTATCTTAGTGATTTTAACAACGGGCACTACACCTCATTTACAGACGGAATTGGCTACGAGTTGAGCCACGTATTCCTAAATCCGGATGTGTTCCTGTTTGTACTAACATATGTTGCAATAACATTGTCGATGGTAATTGGTCCATCCATTGCTATGGCTTTGTATGGTGGAGAATTAGACGAAGGCCAGAAGGCAAGACCTTGGATGCAGTGGGCGGTAGGCCTTTCAGCATTCATCAATCGAAAAACCAATTTTGACAACTCAGCATGGGCAAACTCAAGTCTGGCCGACTCGCTTCATCAAAGGCTCCACTTCGACGCTGTTTATGACAAGGCTATGTTGAAAATAGTAGTCGGATTCGCAAAGTTATCAGCGGTATTCGATTCAAAGTTCATAGATGGCGTGATTAAAACAATAGAAACAACTACCCAGCAAGCTTCTCGCAGGGTTAGGGCAATCACAACAGGTAGTGCTAGAGATTACATTATGATGACAGCACTTGGAACTTTGATAATCTTCATGATGCTATGGGGGGTGTCTTGATTGGCAACAAATCAGGTCCTTGATATCAAGAATAAGGAGTTCATCTTAGTCGGTGGGCTTCTGTTAGTAGTAGCTGCGCTGATGGCCTTCTTCCCTTCACTGGGTGATGAGGGAGATGTGGACTGGATTTCAATACCACTAGTTGGCTTCCCAATCATTGTTAGTTGCATACTCTTAGCTTTTGCAAGTCAAGAGTCTCGTGCTCGAAAAGAGATACTAGCAGCCCCGATTCGACTATTCACATTAGCCGCATCACTGATTCCTTTGGCAATATCAACAGCTCTATTCTTCGACTGGTTAATTCTTGTTGAATGGGATACACTATCCTACAACCAATACGCCTTAGAAAAAGAATACATTTGGATCGAGACGATTGGTGTATCTTGGCACGTTGGTATGGACGGCCTATCCTTCCCAATGGTATGGCTAACTACTTTCTTAATTCCAGTTACAATAATTACAACTTGGGATGAGAAAGATGGTGCAACATACCATCCCTTACTCATGATGATGGGGGGTGCTTTAATCGGTGTTTTCGTCTCTCTCGACTTATTCTTATTTTACGTATTTTGGGAGTTGACGTTGATTCCGATGTTCTTCCTAATCCTAAGGTGGGGAGGAAAGGACAGAAGGTATGCAGCTCAAAAATTCTTCATTTACACCTTTTGCGCCTCCGTGATAATGCTTCTTGGATTAATCACACTTTACTTCCTCATGCCTGAGAGTAGTTCGTCTGAGGGGTATGGCTCCGTAACCAACAGAACGTTCGACATGACAGCAATATTCTCATATGCTGCGGAACAAAACAAAGGTGATGGAGTATTCTTGGGTAAAAACCTCCAATACATCCTATTTGCAATGCTAATGATTGGTTTCTTGGTAAAGCTACCCGCTGTTCCATTCCACACTTGGCTTCCCGACGCTCACGTCCAAGCACCAACTGGAGGATCTATGCTCCTTGCTGGTGTGATGTTGAAAATGGGGGCCTACGGAATGCTGCGCCTTCCAATCGCAATCTTCCCCGATGCGATGATTTTCTATCAAGATATCATCATGGCAATCGGTTTGATATCACTGGTTTGGGGTGCAATAGTTTGTCTAGGACAAACCAATCTAAAGCGAATGGTCGCTTATTCATCAGTTTCTCACATGGGTGTAATCCTTCTAGGAATTGCTAGCATGCAGCCGCTTGGATATGCTGCTGCACTCTTCATGATGTTTGCTCATGGTATTATCTCTCCAATGCTATTCGCAGTTTGTGGGGCATTCAAACATCATTACCATTCAATGGAGATTGGTGCGATGCGAGGAATGGCCAAGTGGTCACCATACCTTGCAGTTTACATGATGTTTTCTTGGATGGCTAGCCTAGGTTTACCATTGCTTGCAGGATTCGTTGCAGAGCTTATGCTGATGATTGCATACTGGCCTGTTTATGGCTGGTGGATATTACTTCCAGGAGCTGTTCTAGCAATTACAGCAGCATACTACCTTTGGTCTATGCAGAGAACTATCTTTGAGGGTGGAGACGAAGGGCAACCTCCAGAATCTCTGCATGGCGAGACGCCACCAGATATCACGCTATCAGAAAACATAGGTATGATCATCTTAGCGATATTCACAGTTTTGTTCGGTGTCTTCCCATTCATTGCGTTAGGTATGATGGATGATTGGACTGTTGCATTCTTCCAAGGCGTATTTACTAGAGGGGGAATCTGATTGAGTGTAGAAGTATTCTCAAACGATTTCTGGGTGATATTCGCTCCTGAATTGGTATTAGTAGTAGGTTTGCTATCTATATTCATAGTACCAAATCTTGGTAATACAAAATTCCGTATACCGTTAACTAAGAAAGAGATTCCTTGGTTCTTAGGCGGTCGAAGATTCAAATCAACAGGATCCCCTGCAATTCCGGGGATGCTAGCTACTGTTACCTTATTTACAGCAATTGGTATGATGCTAATCGACATTATCGATGGTGGTCTCAAAGGAACAACAGTCACAAGTGGCGATATTGAAATTTTGCAAATTGATGCATTTTCAAGATTCTTTGAGATTCTCTTCTTAGCAACTGTGTTACTTGCATCCATGGCAAGTTTGGATAGAATTCCAGCCCACACCTTTGATGGTAAGAAGACCTTGGAGGAGATGTATGATAATCGTAGGCAAGCCGATTTTTACATATTATTACTTACAACTGCCATAGGTATGTGCATAGTCGCACTATCAAGAGACTTATTTGTGTTATTTGTTGGATTGGAACTAGCTAGTCTGGCAACCTACGTCTTAGTTGGATTCCATAAAGAGTCCTTGGCCGGAGCAGAATCTGGTGTCAAGTATTTCATCGTAGGTTCAGTTGCAAGTGGCGTTGGATTGTATGGCTTATCCTTACTCTACCTAGAATTTGGTACACTCCAATTGGAATTACTTTCGAGGGATTGGTCTGAAGGTAGCATTCTAGGTACCATTGCTTTGGGCTTAGTGTTGGTAGGTTTCGGGTTCAAGGTCAGTGCAGCACCATTCCATTTCGCAGCTCCCGATGCTTACGCTGGCGCCAATTCAGCAGTTGCAGGTGTTCTGGCTACGGCTTCAAAGGCTATGGGTATGATTGGGCTCATTCGAATTCTCCTTGTCATTGCACTACCTGATGCACAGCCGGGTGGTATGGAAGATGATGTAAGTGCAATGTGGATTTACGCACTTGCTACACTGTCGATTGTAACAATGACTTGGGGTAATATTGCAGCGTTGGGTTCAACTAATCCCAAGCGAATGCTTGCATACTCATCTGTTGCTCACGCAGGATACATGATGGCAGCACTAACTGCAGTTGGCGCTTGGCGGTGGGGAGAAATAGACGCTCCCGCTGATTATGGTGAAGCCATTGTTGCAGCAGTTCTGTTCCATATGTTTGTACTTGTTGCATTCAAATTGGGCGCATTCCTCGTTCTAGGATTATTAGAAATAGAGGGTGGAGCAAGTCGTCTTTCCTCACTTTCAGGATTGGCTAGAAGAGACCCATTAATCGGTACTGCTATGTTCATATTCATGTTAGCATTAGCAGGTGTTCCGCCTCTTGCTGGTTTCGTCTCTAAGTTCCTTGTTGTAGCAGGAATCGTTTCAACAAGCGTGGGAGATCTTTCAGCAAATGGAGGTATCAGTTTCTCAGATTTCCATTGGGTATGGTGGTTGGCTCTTGCAATGTTCATAAATAGTGCAATATCAGTATTTTATTATCTGCGAATAGGAGTAGTGATGTTCCTTGATGTTCCAGAGGAAGGACGCAGAAAAGCACTGCCATATGGGCCATCCATTAGAATGTCAATCTGGATATGCTTGGTTGCAACAGTGTTGCTTGGACTTTCTGGTGACACGCTGATCAACATGTGTTATCGAGCGGCAGAGAGCCTAAATCTTGGTCAATAGTAGTCTCAGCCTTCAAGTAGGAAGGATTTTTGGCGTAACGCATGGGCCGCAGGCGTGAAGAGAAGGTAGACGAAGAAGAGTTAGCTCGTCTAATGGGGTCTGCTGAAGGAGAATCATCAAAAATCCGTGTCAAAATGCCCAACACCAAGGTAAACGAGATGTTCGCAATCGCTGAGCAGATACTCGGTGGTCGCAGAGTAAATGTCCTTTGTGCAGACGGAGATACAAGGATGGCAAGAATTCCTGGAAAGATGCGCCGCAGGCAATGGGTTAGAGAAGGAGATTTGATCATTGTTTGGCCCTGGGATTTTCAAGATTCAAAGGCAGATGTAAAGCACAGATACACCAAAACTCAAGCTCTCTATCTTTCAAGAAAAGGCGTTCTTCCGGCAGAAGTCGATATATTCGGAATGAACACTCAGGTTGATGACTTTGATGATGAGGACGGACTGTTTGCATCCAGTAGCGAAGAAGAGCCTGAAGGGGTAGCTGAAGAATTAGGAGACGAATTTGAAGACGGTGATGACGACGACGAGATCAACGATCTCTTCGGATGATTAAACGTCGCCTCAATTTTATGGAGGCTTGGATATGGGACGTCGCTCTGATTGGGATGATGAATTATCAAAAAATACCAAGCAGCGCAGGCACAACCGTAAGCGCCGAAAAATGAATGCTGATGAGGAATTCATGGAAGGGGAATCATCTGAGTTTGTTCGCAGTCTGGACAATACCAAAGGAACAAGTTGGATGGCGGAAAAGAAGTACAAACGAATGTTTAACGAGATTGAAGAAGGTCTTTCTGGGGTTTTAGGTGACGGGCCTTTTGAGTGGGTTGACCGTAGGGTATTCGATGCTGTATTCGATAGATTAACACTTCTAAGTTTGTATAAGCTAATGAAAAATGGTGTTATTGACACACTTGATTTCCCAATCGCCCGGGGCAAGGAGGCTCACGTCTTTCACGGATCCAGTGAAAGTGGTCCTGTTGCAGTCAAAATTTTTCATACCTCAAATGCAGTGTTCAAAAATCTAGTTCAATATATCGAGGGGGATCCTAGATTTACTGGCCTAAAGAGAAGACATAGAGACCTAGTTGATATTTGGGTCAGGAAGGAATTTAGGAACCTTTCTAGATTAGAAAAATGGGGACTAGCTGTGCCTAAGCCATTAGGCGTGCACAAGAATATCCTCGTTATGGAATATTTAGGAACAGATATAGCTCCTTCTCCAAGATTAAGGGATGTTGAAGTAAATGACGCAAAAGCAGTCTATGACGAACTTTTGGAATTCCTTGCAATCTCTTGGCAGAAAGCAAACATGGTGCACGGTGATTTTTCCCCATACAATATCATGTGGCACGGAGATAGGCCTGTTGTAATCGATGTTGGTCAGGCGGTTGTGCAGTCTCACCCTAAGAGCCAAGAGTTCCTTGTTAGGGATGTCACAAGGTTGGTTGAATGGGCTAATAAAGCAGGATTAGACACTAACCTAGCTGAAGCTATGTATGACGTTTTGGAAATGGATTTATCACATATTGAGGAAATCCATAGCGCTTAAGCAATCCTACATATCTTGAAGAAGGGATTCCTTCCCCCGAAGTCTATGCGTCAACCTTTACCAAGGGTTCCTAAAGACCGCATTGCGGTTCTCATTGGTGCCAAAGGTGCAACAAGAAAAGAGCTTGAGAGAGCTGCCGGTTGTAAGCACATACAGATTGATTCCGTCACTGGTGAAATCGATGTTACTTGGCCTGAACCGGGAGAATTCGACCCAGTAAAGGCTCTCAAATTACCAGACGTAATCAAGGCTGTTGGGAGAGGAATGGCCCCAAATCGCGCAATACAACTCCTGCAGGATGACTGGTTTTTCGAGATTGTAGACCTCAGAGAGCATGTCGGGAAAAAATCTAGCCAACAAAGGAGAATTCGTGCGAGAATAATTGGTTCAGAGGGTAAAATTCGCAAAATGATAGAACAGCATACTGGTGCTGAGATTTCAATATACAAGTCAACAGTTGTTTTGGTTGGTGACGGCGAAGGACTCTCAAGCGCCAGACAGGCAATTGAAATGTTGGCCAGAGGAAGCGAGCACGGGACAGTTATGAAATTCTTGGAGCGTGAAAGAAAGAGGTCAAGGCTTGATGGCAGATCTATCGATTACGTTGAAGTAAAATCAGATATAAAGGTTGAATCCGGCGAATTCCAAGATTTAGTGCCCGGCCTAGCAGCTGTTGCTGACAGAAGAAACCGCCGTCTTAAGGCAGTTCAGGTTGACCCAGAGGACAAGGAAGAAGTTCGAGAAATGATGGAGTTATCTGAGGATGAGAATGTTAGTTGGGAGGAGGAGTAACCTTCTTTCTTTGATACCAAGATATAACAAACCCTGCCAGTAGTATTGCGATTATTCCTGGTGCAAATGAGGTCACAACTCCAACGCTTGAGACACTAGCACCAGTCACCATCATGTAGTTGAAATTGTTAGTTTCATCTCTCTCATCGATGACATTTGTAGGGTCAATCACTAGTCTAATGTCCCACTGTCCTGTATTTGGAACAACATATTCCCAAACAACCTCTTCACACATACAATCATCACTTAAATTACCAGACTGAATGACGTGAGTATCCATAGTTGTCCAGTCAATATCTTCGGATCTATCAGCAGGAGCGACTTGCATTTGTACGGTAACAGAACCACCATACAATTGATTTGCTTCTAACATACCATAAATCTCAATTTTACCATTATCACTGCCCGGTCTTACAACTAATTTATCGATATTTGTTAGACTAGAATTCCATGTTAGGTCAAGCCCAGGAAGTATTTGAAACGCTCTTGGGATTGTGATTAACTCGTTACCCGCATTGTCGTTTACAACCGCTCTGAGCATCAGGTATTGCCTTGATTTGGTTGCCCATGAAGCAACCCCCATAGTACCTTCAAGTCCCGTAACACCAAGGTCGATCCACCTTCCAGATTGATCGGGTGTAGCACCAACACCATTCAAATCAAATCCATACTGGATTTTTGAATTATTATTATCGATACCAGATTGGAGGTCCTGTGCTTGAAATGAGATATTTATCGGTCCTTGGAGGCTGGTTGTCATCTCATCAACACTCCATCCAATGCCCTCAGGTTCACTAGTATCTACCTTAACATCGACATCTATTTTACTACCTATATTACCTACATTATCAACTGCCCTTAAGCTGATTTGATATTCTCCCTCATCGAACGATAGAGTGATAGTATCGTCTGTATAATTACTCCAAACTCCATCTTTTTGAATTTGCACGTAACTTACTCCAGATCCACTTCCATCGTCAGCTGAACTTTGTAGGTCCGAAATTATGACTGAGGTGGAGTCTGTCCAATCTCCTCCGTTTCCTATTGTGGGGGAGTTCATGGTTGGAGCAGTCCTGTCGATTCCAATGAACATAGTTTTACTGACAGAAAGTCCTGAGTTATCCCAAACGGTTAATCTTGGATTGTATGTACCCTCTCCAATGTTTCCGCTAGCCCAATCCCAGCCATAGTTTATGTCTGTAGGTCCGTCATTCGATGGAGTTCCCGGTCCGGGCACATTTGT
This sequence comes from Methanobacteriota archaeon, assembly GCA_002710015.1. Classification (GTDB taxonomy): domain Archaea; phylum Thermoplasmatota; class Poseidoniia; order Poseidoniales; family Poseidoniaceae; genus MGIIa-K1. The sequence goes on from PAOW01000034.1 coordinate 21,566, forward strand.
TAGGCTTGCATAACTTAAGTCATCATCAGATGCACTCCAAATGAAATTCAGTGTTCCGTTTGATGCAAGTGCATACCAAGCCCTGTCTGTTGCAGTTGATCCGCCTCCATACCCAGAATTTGTTAACTGGAAATTGGTGATAATGGGGATTTGATTAGATATTAAGAATTCATCCGTGGTAAAATAATTTGTAAATTCTTGCACATCACTATCCCAAGCTCTTGCTCTAAATATCCAACTACCGTTTTCATAATCTGTTGTGTCGATATGCTTGAGCCATGGCGTGTTAGTCAAGTTATCTACGCTCGACCAATTTTCGCCGTCAGATGAAATATCGATTTCGATACTCGAAATGTTTCCTGTCCCAGTAGACGAGAAGCTGAGCGTGAATAATCCATTGATTTCTTGATTTTCGGCAGGTCCATTAGCAAAGATGAGATTCAGATTACTATTCGAAAGTTTGACCTTTGAATTATCTGACAAAAAGACATCACCGCTTTGACCCATGGTCATGCACAACATGACAATAAGGACGGAGATAACACGTCTCATCAGGTTATTGAGGTCACCTCTGCCCTTCAATGCTCGCATTATTTCTGCCACCCTCGAGGGCTCTTGCGGAATAAAAATACGATGCCAATCAGGTGCTAACAGTCGGTTGTTTCAAGTGCTAAACCCACTCTCTTGTAACTATGGCAAGAGCGTTTTTCACGACGGTTATCCTCGCGATGTTGGTTCTTGCAGTAGTTCCAATGCCGTCTCAGGCAGAGGATAGTGGAGGTGTTCAAGCATCGCCTTCAACAGTTGCAGTTACACCTTCAAACCCAGTTGAAGGTGGTTCTATCACTATTAGGTTGACGTTGTATAATTCAAATAATTTTGATGCGGACGACGTTCTTTACAAATTTTATTGGAATGGTCTCGATTCTAACAAATTGATATCAGCAAACACAGTAGATATTCCTGCGGAATCAACAGTAGACGTTGAGCAAATTAAATCTGGACTCACAGTTGGCGAGCATAAAATTTGGATTGCATTCGAATACGCAGATAGCGGTGAACAAATCTTCTATCGCGAGATTACCGTTGGTGGTCTAGCAGACTTAGAGGCCACGACAATTATTACCACACCTAATGGAGTCAAAAGCGGTGAAAATGTAACTATCTCTACCGAGGTAAGCAATACCGGTTCGGAAGATGCTGATGCCAGCAGAATGCAGATTGATCTCGGAGACCATTCTCAGATATTTGAAGTTCCATCTGTTTTATCTGGAGAAAGTTTGTGGGTTAATCAAACATTACAGGCTCCCTCATCTGGCGCATACACAGTTTTTGTTACATTAGATTTGGATGATGCTGTTGTCGAAGCAGATGAAGATAATCTGTTTTCTAGTTCATTGACAATTGAACAACGAATGGACCTTTCTCATCTTGGCGAAATATCCGTAAATGTCGAGCAGGGTGCACTAGAGGGTCCATGGACTGTATCTGGGATAATCAAGAGGACAGGCGGAGATGGAACAACACAAGTTCCTATGCGACTGGAGATAAAAGATGACGTTGGAAATGATATCCCTCTTCCAACATTCTACGTGAATGTAAGTGGAAGCGAAAACGCTCAGCAACCATGGTCTTTCTCATTGCTAAACAACTACATTTCAACATTATCCTCAGGTAATCACGAAGTAACAGCAGTAATCGATCCATACCTTACAGGTGATTTCATACAAGAAACAACAGACAACGATCGCTCTAGTGCCTATTTCGATAAGTATGACATTCCAGATATTTCTGTCGATCCTTACGCAATACCATCGATTAGTAGCGTTACTAGTGGTAATAATGTAGTCTGGACAGTTGCGATCACTAACTCTGGAGAGGTTGAGGCACAGGGTAGATTGATTTACACTTGGGAAGGGCAGACATATGGCGAGTCGTCACAACAAATAATCAACTTACTACCTTCTGAAACATACCTTTGGACAGCAACTTTGCCAACCGAGAGCGGTTCCCATATTGCATACTTTGATGCACAATGGATTCCAACCTCTAGTTCATATGACAGCAATCCGCTAAATTCAGTAGCAAATGGTAGCGTAGAGGTGACAGCCCAACTAAAACTAGACTGGCTCCCAATCACAATGAAACTTCAGGATTCAAATGGTGAAATAGCATCCACTCCTCTCGATGCTGGCAAGAAATATCAACTATCTATTAACATGAGTTCCAAGGAAGTTGGAAGTGTCAATTACTCTTGTGAAGATGAATTCGGTCAAGAATACGACACCGGTGTAATTACGATAACTTCCAGCGGTCAGAGATACAAAATTTCGTGTGAATTTACAGCATCTGCTCCTTTTACAAGTGTTAACTTAGTAATTAGCGACCCCGCAGTAGGTGACTCTTTCTCTAGGAATTATGATACTCAGGAATCAGCTAGTAAAGTTGCTGATGAAGCAGGAGATATGAATTACATGACGGCAGGTTTGATTGCAATCATTTGTTTAGTTTTGATTGCGATCCTAATCGCTGCAATAATTTTGACAAGAGAGGTTGAAGAAGAAGTTGAGAGAGATATATTCGATTACTGCCCTGCTTGTGATGGTGAGTTGGAGGGTGGAGAAGATAGGTGTCCGTCGTGTTCATTTAATCTAAAGAAAGCTAGGAAGCAGTTCCATGATTGCGAAACCTGTGGTGAATCTATACCTGATTTATTATCCAACTGTCCTTATTGTGGTGTTGCTCAGGATGTATCGAGTTACTTTGAAAAGAGACAAAGAAGAGTGGTAGAGAAAGAAACTATTGCTTTGGTTGAGGATGAAGAAGATCCAGAAACCATTCATGCAGCAGGGTATGAAGGATTCGAAGATGCAGTCAAAGAGTTTGGCTATGATGTGGACGACCTTGAGGAACACTGGGATGAAAACATCGCAAGAGCTGAGAGAGAGGTTGAGGAAGCCTATGATAGAAGAATGGCTGAAGAAGAGGAACTTGAATACGATGACGAGGAAGCAATGAATATTGTAACAACTTCATTAAAGTCCATAGAGGAAACCTTCGAAGGTCATGATATTGATGCAATTCTACAGGATAAGGAGATAAGATCCCATGCTGATGATGGTGGCGAACTTACGGCAAGTGATGCTGATATCCGGGCGAGGTTATTCGAAATTACAGGAGAGCGAGGAGTTCTACCCGGAGAGGAAGTGAATATAGGAATGGGAGTTCAAGATAGATCGCTTGCAGGTAATGCATTACCTGATGATGCCATGGATTTCTCGTTCGACGAGGAAGATGACGAGGTAAATCCTGCTGCGGCCGCAGCCGCAGAAACAAGAAGACGCAGAGGCGTTAGAAGGAAGGCAAAGCAAACAACAACGGCAGAATGTGGCGCTTGTGGTGCAGAGATTCCTCAAGACGCAACGGAATGCCCAACTTGTGGTGCCAAGTTCGAATGAGTGCCTGTCAGTACTCATAGGGTTCGTCATTGCGCTAGCTCGGCTGACCCTCTTGACTTCATTCAGGCATCGCTACCTAAGTTCGTTCAATCTTTGAATCCATCGAAGCGAGTTATTGATACATTAGTTAGACTTGGGTGGGTCTGATGAGGGCAAGAGTAACTATGTCAGCCTTCTTCATGCTTGCCATCCTGATGGCTTCCAGTAGCGGTTGTATAGGGCTTGTCCCAGCACGTGAGATGATGGAAAAGATGAGAGATCCGCCCAGTTTAGAAGAAATTGAGCATAGAATAAATGCCTCCCATGTTTTTGCAACAAATATTGAAGATATCCAAGGGTCAACACAGTATTCTAGTCAACAGACTTTCGATGTAGACGAGAATGTTGTAGAGATAAGTGCCTACATTTCCACACAAATGCCACTAGAATTGGTAATTCCAGGAATTCCTACAGAGGCTAGATATGTTTCAGCAACACTAACCGACGCAGATAATCAGGTAGTCTGGCAAGCTGAAATTACAGAGACTGAACGAAAAATGGTTGAAACATTTACGCAGCCATTAGCTCAGGGAGAATGGACTCTAGATGTTGAGGCTAGAGGATATGGAGAGGAAATCGCCAACCTTTACAAAGACTCATTCCAAGTTTTGATAAAAATAGAGAGACAATGTTGGTTATACCCTAATGAGCTTATTTGCTCTTATGACTAGTCTCTGAAAAATTAGGTGTTAATTGTAGGCAGTTGGCTGGTAATTTGATGATTTTTTTACTAGACCACCGTCAAATCATAACCTTTCCGAGTGACTTGATTATGAAACGAGTAATTAACCCAAATCACATTACTGCGCTTTATTCCAAAATAATTGGCTACGAAGTGGTTATTTAGGGGGGGCTGGTGGCCCGAATGCTGGAGTCAATACTATGACTGAACTGCTAATCGCCCGTGAGACTTACGAAGTTAATGCTGTGCACATAGGAACGCAGCAAAAAAGTGCAGACATGGCACAGTTTATCCAAGAGGTAAGGTCAGATGGACTATATCTCATCGACATAGAGATTACAGACGCTAGGATTAGGGCGATATCTCAATTCTTAAATCGTTACAATCCTGCAAACATTATGGTTGTTAGTGCAAGGCAATACGGTCAAAGGCCAGCAAGAAAATTTGCTGAAGCAATTGGAGCTAATGCTGCTGTTGGTAGATTTATTCCAGGAAGTCTGACAAATCCAGCATTAAGATCTTATGTCGAGCCTGATATGTTGTTTGTCACAGACCCAGCTGCTGACCAGCAAGCACTAAGAGAGGCGGTTAACTCAGGCCTTCCAATTGTAGGAATTTGCGATGCAAACAACAATCTCAGAAATGTAGACCTAGCTCTACCTGCTAACAACAAAGGAAGAAAGTCGTTAGCCCTTCTGTATTGGGTATTAGCCCGTGAAGTTCTCAAAGAACGTGGCGAAACAACTGATGAAGATTGGGCTGCTGAACAAGATATTGAAGATTGGGAATCCACTTTCTGATTACAGCCTCACCCGAAGGGTGACTAACATGAGCGAATTCATCTCGCAGAAGCCCGGTCAATGGGATGGAGAGCCACGACCGCTGTTTTTGGCACCAATGTCAGGTGTTACCGACCTTCCTTACAGGTTACTCGCCAAAGAGTGTGGAGCAGATTTTACCATAACCGAATTCACAAATTCGACCGCACTGACTCGAGATGCGGCTATGTCATGGAGAAAAATGGAGACATGCGAGGATGAGAATCCATTCATTCCGCAGATATTTGGAGGCGTTTCAGCAGACATGGCTCTAGCCGCTGAATTGCTTGAAGATAGTGCAGACATAATTGACTTGAACTTTGGCTGCCCTGCTCCCAAAATAACAAAAATTTGTGCTGGGGCTGCTTTGATGGGAGAACCCAAGAATCTCATTTCGATGTGTGAAGATGTAGTCGATCGTGTAAGTATTCCAGTCACAGCGAAAATGCGTTTGGGCACGGGGCAAGGAGACTTCAATGCAAAAGAGATATGTCAGGAGTTAGAAGGTGTTGGTATACAGAGATTATGTGTCCATGGAAGAACACTGAAACAAAGGTACTCTGGCGTAGCAGATTGGGATTATATCTCAGAAGTAGTAGATTCCGTGGAGCTGCCAGTGATTGCAAACGGTGACGTAGTAGATTCAAAATCAGCTGAAGATTGTTTGAATCATACCCATGCAGCAGGTTTGATGATAGGAAGGGGCGCTATTGGAAGGCCTTCGGTATTCGCCGAGATCAAGGTTGGACTTGGATGGATGGAACGTGAGGATTTACCTTGGATTTCCGCTCATGATGGCGACTGGGATAGTTTGAGTTACGTAGCCCAGCAATTCGCTACTAGACGCTGGTGTTGGAATCGCTACATTGAGTTGGCTAGAGAAACAACTGGTCTAAACATTAAGTCGATGCGTGGTCATGCTGTTTCATTCACCAAAGGTCTTCCAAGTGCAAAAAAGATTCGAAGCATAATGCATGGCAAACAGACTCGTGAAGAATTCGCACAGGCTACAAGCGAGTTCCTTGCGACCAATTAGATATTTGAATTTTCAAATTTTTATTGGTTTTGACTTAATCAATGCACCGACCTTCTCTATACGTCTTAGCACGCGATTCAAATCGTCCATGGACTTCTTTTTCAAAGTAGACAAATCATTTCCTACAAGACGGTGACCAAGTGGCAATCTACCACCAAGGAGGTTTAGTAGAAGCATCTGATTTCGTGCATCAATTGACCCAAGCGCTTTTTCAATAGTCTCCGGTTTACATTTTCCAATTTTCAAACTTTTCAATATTGATGGTGGAATAGATAATCTTTCGAAACCACCTTTTTTCAATAACCAGTCTTCACCCCTACGAGAATACTGTGTGGTCATTGCAGACCATAATGCAATGGATAAACGATCAGTCCTTGCGACTCTTTCTACTAATCCAGTAAGTCTAAACCTCTCAAGGATTCTACCGACTCTAGGTTTTGAGCCACCCACGCTTTTTGCAGCTTCATCAATAGATATTGGTGGGCCTGAGTTCAGTAACAATTGAAATAATTTCACTGAGATAGAATCACTCAGAATTTCCTTCCCTGGTCTCTCTCCAAGCAAACCACAATCAGCCATGAATCTTGAAAGTTCACTTTCATTATCTTCTAATGGTCCCCATTCTTTAATTCTGAGGGATGCGCTTGGTTTACCATCTGGTGGTAGTTCAATTTTCATCTCTATGTTCTTTCCTCTATTCCATTCACGGTCTAGTAATTCTAGTCTTTGCGAGTGAATTAATTTAGCGCGAGTTTTCATATTTTCAATCGCTTTTTCAATGGAGCCACCAGTTAGGTAGTAGTTTTTCCAACCTTTTCCGGATGAAGTAGAAACCAATCCAGCAGAGACTAACCGCACGAAATGGTGATGTATGGCTGCGGGAGTGAGGCCAAGATTTTCTGCTAATTCTCTAGTCTCATAACCTCTTGATGAATCATTTAGAAGATGTTCAGAAAGAATTCTGTGTATAGGAGAGTATGTACCATCATCGGCTGCATTTTCGTCACGTCTACGGTGTAAGCATAGTGTATCAATAAACCAAGCAACTAGATTGTTTCTCTGTTTGTCATTCGCCGGCATAGGTACTTCTTGTATGCGTAGGTCGAACATAGAGACGACTGAATGACGATAGCACTTGAAGAATGCGCAACTAACATTAACTGAGAGACGATTAATGGATTATCTTCTCTCATCCGCCCACTCGTAGTCTATGTTAATTGTAACATTCCAATCCTCGTTATCGATTAGATGGGGGGCCATCTCAAGTCTATCTTCACGCAATATTCCTCTCCTTCTGAGAACTTTAACAGCTGAGTGTACGCTTGCTCTGGATCTTCCTATATTCCTTGCAAGAGATGCTTGTGATCTGGGAATTCCATTTTTCCGGATTTCCTCTAAGACTGTTTTTTGAACTAGAGAAAGTCCGATTGGCATTTTTCTCGCAGCTTCTTGTTCCCCGATTTTCATACCTCTCAATACTTCTACTTGGGATGGAGCTCCTGCAAAGTAGCAAGTCCTACCGTTTACAGAGATTATAGTAATCGATTTCCTACTATACAAAACGTCCAAGTGGTGTCTTAGAGTTCCGTTAGCAGCAGAAAGGGTAGATTGCAATTCTCGATAGCATAAACCAGGCTTCTTGTCTAGGGTTTTCAGTATGCGTCTGCGTAATGGATGTTCAAAATCGCTAATTTTCGCTTTCACACCGCCTCTTGCAAAGGCTAGTGAGGATATTCCAGCGCCAATGCCTAGCAATCCTCCTGTCGCTCCAGCAATTCCCGCAGCCAGCCACGGCCTTTGTGAAATCCACTGTTTCAGTAGGGGCATAAAAAAAAACAAATCCGAGTTACTTGTAATAGATTCGGTGTGATGAATCAATCTCTTGTCTTTACCGAGCCATTTTTGATTTTTAGGTGCGCAACCAATGGAGATAGTAGTCTGCCGCATGTTGTCCCATGTTCGGAAAGAATGTATTGAACTCTAGACGGCGGTCCATCATCAACCTGTCTCACTACCAAACTCTCATCAGCCAAAAATCGTAATTTATCGGAAAGAGTGCGGCTTGAAATACCAGTAAGGAGTTTCTTCAACTGGTTAAACCTTCGCGGTCCAGTGATGTATAGCGTTGAGAGAATTTCGATTGTCCATCTTTTCCCAAAAACGTGTAATGCTTCTACGGATGCTTCTACTTCCCATTTAGTATCATATGGGCCAGATTTTGAATTATTTGCAAGTATTTTTCGAATCTTTGCACCTTGATTTATAGTTGTATCAACCATTGATTCTATACTCTCCATTTCCGAATTTGAAATTCGAAGAGGAGGGTCGGGCATATTTCTCCTAAGTGGTTTGTTTCATAAAACATAGTGTAAGTATGCGATCATCACTGGTTTTGATAGGCGGGTTTTCTTCCCTCAATCAGTGCACTTAATCCTTCTAGTGCGTCTTTGGTTGAGAAAATTTTCTCAAGATTGTCAAGCTCCTTACCAAGACCTTCTTTCAGTGTTGTAGAGCTTGCTAAATCTATCAATTCACTTGCCATTTTTAGTGCAATCGGGGCAGTTCGTGAAATTGACTTTAATTGCCTTGAAACAATTTTGTCTTCCACGTCAAATCCATCTGGACATTCACCCGAAAGAATACTAGACATATTCTCATCACTGTAAAATGCATTAGAGAATTTAGCAATACTAGAATTAGAATCTCTTGGTTTTGCGGGATACTTCTCATCTGGTTTGCCATTTTTTGAGATTTGAGCAATAACAGAATCTACTTCCGAGACATCGACTAAGTGGGTAATCAATCCGAGGTCATAAGCTATGTTTGCTGTCATAAAATTACCAGCGAGTACAGCCCATCTAGCGGCAGGTATTCCTGAAATTCTGGGTGGCCTCTGTGTTCCTCCCAAACCAGGGAAGATGCCAATGTTTGTCTCGGGGAATCTGAACTGAGTTTTCTTTGTTCCAATCCTGTAGTCACAAGAGAGGGCCAATTCCAATCCACCACCCAGAGAAAGTCCTGTTGTGAGCGCAATTGTAGTTTTCTCAGAATATTCTAAGCTATTCAGGACGTCGTGACCATTTGCCGTAAACGTGTATATATCAGGGAACGAATCATCTTTTATTTTGTCAACGAAGAATTTCACGTCTGCACCAGCAACAAATGCCTTTCCTGCTCCATCAAGAACTATGGTCTTGACACCTGAATTTGAGTTAGCAGCATCAACGGCCTTTCCTAATTGATTTACAACGGTCTCATTCAGGGCATTCATTGCCTCTGGTCTGTTTATTGTGATTGTTGCGGTCTCCCCGGAGATGTCAAGGTCGACGTAACTGAAATCGAACGAAGTATCCCTGTTCCAAATGTTTGGTAAGGGGAAGTTTGCAAGCTCACAGTAATCCTGAGCCATGTATTTAGCTTCATTTATTCCTAGTTTATTCGCTAATTCAAATGGTCCTTTAGCCCATCTCAAACCGACCTTGGCGCCTCTGTCAACATCTTCCATTGAGCATATTTCCTCATCAACTATTTGTCCGGAAACTGCAAAAACTTGGCCAAGCAAGCGCATACGGATAGTCTCAGCAGCCTCTTCTGTGCATTCGATGTCATCCCCAATGACCCATTCTTCCCCTGCTTCAACCATTGAACGGAGATTTTCCGCTCCAACATACCTTGGAGTGTCTAGTTGCTCTGCAAGATAATCGGTGGAATGTAGAGCTATGGGTGGCCCTGTAAGGTTCATCAAGGCAAAAGGACCCATACCTATCCTGAATGCTTTCATTGCAACAGCATCAATAGCTGCTGCGCTTGCAACTCCCTCTTGAAGCAGAAGACAGGCTTCATTTAGCCATGGAACAAAGAATCTGTTTACTACAAAGCCCGGTCTATCTTTGCAAATAATCACGACTTTTCCTAATCCTCTACAATACTGTACAGTCTTAGCCAATGTTTCAGGGGAGGTCACAGAACCAGGGATAACTTCCACTAGTCTGTTTTTGGCGGGATGATAAAAGAAATGCAGCCCTACAAATCTATCAGCACGACCTGATGCTTTTGCCAGATCGTCAACTGATAATGAAGAGGTATTTGAGGCAAGAATCGTCTTTTCGTCACATACCTCATTCAGAGTATTGAATACCTCTGTCTTAATATTAAAGTCCTCAAAAACTGCTTCAATCACCAAGTCAGTCTCTTTTGCGGTATTTTCAGTTCCAACTACTCCCTTAATGCGACCTTGTATTTCTTCTACTTGTTGTGGAGAGAAAATTCTTCGCTCAATAGCTTCAGCTAGGAAATCTGAGATTATTGTCATACCTCTATCTACCCATTTATCTTCTCTATCCACCATCTGGACATCAAATTCTTCTTGAGCTGTTTTCTGGGCAATGCCTGAACCCATATTTCCTGCACCAATAATCGCCACATTTTGAATAGGCTGCATGAACGACCCGAAATGAAACAGCCCAATGAAGTCAACGGATGATTACACGTCTTTAAAATAATGAGTCATATGCCTCTTTATGCCGCTCAGCCCATCGGTTTATAGAGAAATTCTCAGCTCTTTTGACAACCTCAGCGCTCTCGTCCTGTAATTCTAAAATCGATGCCCGCCACATGTCGATATCATCAGGCGGGAGTATGTGGTGTTCCAAGGGAATTTCATTGTGAGCAGGGGCGTCTGCTACAAGGGCGACAGTTCCCGCAGCATAAGCTTCCAATGGTGGTAATCCAAAGCCTTCGGCAATAGAGGGAAATAATAATGCATCAGCGTGTTGAAGTGCAGCAATTTTTTCATCTTCACTGACTTTACCCACCCAGTTTAATTTGCAGTTTACTTCCTTTGCTAACTCGCATATCTGATTTTTTGCGTGGAGCGATGATTCTGCACCTATCTTGTGGAGTGTAACATTCATTCCACCACATACATTTACAGCAAATTCAACTCTCTTTCTCTGTTCTTCACTTCCGATGATTAAGAGGTTTTTACCTTCGTTGAACCATTTTGGTCTTGCCATATTTCTGCGATACTTTTCAACTTCAATCCCATGTGGAATCCAAACAGTAGGAACACCGGGAAAACGCATCTCACACTCTTGCTTTGTATCCATTGAAACACAAATCAATAAACTTGCTCTAGAAATTCCTCGTTTAATCCTATCAATGTCCCTCTTACGGATAAACGATGGGTTTTGTTCTCCAACAGAAATCCCGTTTCGTGTATTAGGGAATAAGTGAAATAAATCATGAACAGTAATGACCGATATAGAATTTCTTGGGGTCAAGCCAGCTTGTTCTTGGTCTGTAATGTGTGTGATATCATGAAATTTTGATTTAGAGTTCACATTTGCAGGTCCTGACTTCCATCTTTTCCATAGTCTTCTAATTGGATTTTTTGATATTTTATATTCATGAACAGACCCTAATTCGTAACCTTCAATGATTCCTGACTTTAGCCTATCAACTGCTGCATGATGAGTATTTCCTAAACCAGACAGAGGAGATAATGCTCCACCTCTTGCCAGCATTACTTTACGCAAAACAAACCCTCATTGCACTATTTTGAGATGCTTAACAGACTGTGCGATTCCAAGATTTTTCGGAAAATGCATCGTTGCTTCCGGTATGGGTATTGGAATGATTTCTCTACCCACTAACGCAACTCTACTGGGAGGAGAGTGATCTAGCAACCTTCGATCTGTCAATGGTGCTAAAGCATTTGAAAACTCAAGGATATCATTGTGAAATGGCATGTTTTCAGCTGTTAGATTACCCCTTGAGTTTCCTACGTGAACATATCCCTTACATTCTATCCAATCAGGGTCAGCTCTGTTATCAAGAGCTGCATATTGTTTGATATGCTCTTTTTTCATGTTTTTACCCTTAATTAGCGTGTGACGACAAACAATTCTAGTATCCAAACTAGGAAGCAAATCTATTGTTTGATCGAAATATTTCCATGACGCAGAATTCCATTTTGGCCTGCAAATTTCGTTAAAGACTTCCTCATTAGGGGCATCAACAGAAACGTATAACTGAGTTGGTAGAGTGTCTAATCTCTCCAGCACTTTTGGCAAAGTTCCATTTGTCACTAACATTGTTGTCATTCCATGTGCGTGGCAAAGTTCGATGTATTCTGATAATCGTGTGTAGAGTGTTGGCTCTCCATTAAGTGAAATAGCGACATGTTTAGGATTTTGAGCATCGAGCCATTTTTCTTTTGGCACCTTTGGGTTTCCACCAAAACCGGATAACAACCTGCGCTGCGCTTTTACAGAATCATACAACATATCCAAAGGATCTTGTTCTGTGAGCTTTAATGTATCCATGTGTGGTTCTCTCCAGCAGTAAGTGCAAGCGAGGTTACACTGGTCAACAACCGGTGACATTTGCATGCAGTTGTGACTCGCTACTCCGTAGAATTTACCTTTGTAACATTGACGATCTCGAAGCAAAGACTCCTTTGTCCAATGACAGACTTTGACTCCTCCATGTTCTCCAACAATGTGGTATCGTTGCTTTTGCAACTTAGCCTTGAGTAGTGGGTCCATCGGTTACCCGACAAGTATTCTTTTTTTCAACCTCACGCTTCAAAAAGTGGAACATACTGGGGATATCATGGACGAGAAGTCAGAGACGTGGTATCCTCATCTTCTCGGGTTTTTACTTCCCATAATCACTATCTTAGGTATTTATAAGGGAGGATATTGGGCATTCAGTGGTTTTGTCTACGCTATATTCCTTGGTCCTATTTTTGACATACTATCACCCAAGACAGCGCCCACACGAACTGAACCTAAGCCATTCATTTGGAATAGTCTACTTGTATCTCATGCTATTTTCATGTATGCTTGCATAGTAATCCTGTGCTGGAGAGCTAAGGTAGATGACTTCGGCATCCCGGTTATCATGGGTGCTTTGTCGGTTGGAGTAGTAAGCGGTATATCCGGAATAATCAACGCTCATGAAGCAGGTCATAGAAAAAAAGGATCTTATCTATGGCGGTTATCTAGAGTTAACCTGTTTTTGGTATTATATGAGCACTTTACAACAGAACACAACAATAGCCATCACAGAAATTATGCAACAGTGAAGGATGCAGCATCCGCACCAAGAGGTATAGGTCTATGGAGACACTTAATCAGAACAATCCCGCTGCAGTATATCTCTGCATGGAAGACACATTCCGGAAAGGGTAGGACTGGTTTCAAGAATCCTATTCTTCATGGTTTAATCATACAACTTGGTATGCTTACTACCCTATTGTTATACTCGCCATCAGCCATGTATGCCTTTTTGATTCAAGCAGGAATAGCAATATTCTTACTTGAATTCGTGAACTATTTGCAACACTATGGCCTACGTAGGGAAGTTCGTGAAAGGCATACAGTGATGCATTCTTGGGAATTTAGAGGAGTCTGGTCTCGCTGGACTTTGCTTGAGTTACCTCTACACCCTGCACACCATCTGAAAGCAAGTAAACCACTTTGGGATCTCAGAGCTCAGGAAGGGTCGCCTCAACTTCCGTTTGGATACTATGTATGCCTCTGGGTGGCAATATTTCCTCCATTGTGGAAGAAAGTAATGGGTAGAAGGATAGATGCATTGACACCATCTTGAATTCAGCAAATTCTTGCTTGAAAGATTCAATTTTCACAGGGTTTTACTTCATACAACATAATCATTATCAGTGATTAATCACCGAATTGCAGAATATATTTTGTTTAATTAATTGTTATATTTGGTGACCATAATCAAACATTAATTCATATAGCATAACTTTTTGATGAAGTGTGCTAGTGTGACAAAATATGCTTTCCATTAACGGTTTAACAAAGTCGTTTGGAACGGGTAGCGGTAAGCTACACGTTTTGAAGGGGATTGATATGAATATTAAAAGCGGCGAACTAGTTGCGTTAATGGGTCCTTCTGGTTGTGGTAAGTCCACGTTGTTGAACATCATCGGTGGATTGATGCCTGCTGATTCTGGTCAAATTGAACTTGTTAGTAGAAAGTATGGTTTGAAAAACCCATCCTCTGTTGTTGATGTCCGCAGAAATTTAGTTGGTTGGATTTTCCAAGATTTCCACCTTTTAGATCACCTATCAGCACTGGATAATGTTTCAATGGCTCTAGAAATTTCAGGTGTCCCCAGCAAAGAGGCTGAGTTGAGAGCTGTCACTGCACTGGAGAAGGTGAATTTAGGTGATAGAATGCATCACATCCCTGATCAACTTTCCGGAGGACAGCAACAGAGGGTCGCAATAGCAAGAGCCATAGCGGGTCACAGACCTCTATTGTTAGCAGATGAACCTACTGGAAACCTAGACATTTCTTCTGGGGCAGAAGTCTTACAGTTGTTCAAAGATTTATGCCATGATGAAGAAAATCCAATCTCTATTCTTATGGTAACACATGATCCTGAACTTGCATCGAACGCAGATCGAATGTTACTGCTAAATGACGGAAAGACACAGGCTTCAGACATTAGAAGTGCGTGGGGCTTGGATGATGAAGGTGAAGAAGAATGAGTGACGACATTATCGATTTAGAGGATAGTGACTTTTCCACTGAACGCGGTCGAATAAGCCGCATCCGCCATAGACTCTCTGAGTTGCCGAGTAAGCTAAGGTTAGCGAGTGTTGGTGCTTGGCGCGGCAAAGAAAGAGGATTAGCAGTTATCGCTGGAGTATTCCTCGCCTCCCTTGTAATAACAACCGTGTTGGCTTACGGAGTAGGACTTTCACAACTGTTCTTCGAGGAGTCCCTCGAATCTGAGCCGTTTGATGCGAAAATAGAGTATGCTCGAACTCCGGTTGAAAATTCGACTGGTTGGTCAAACAATACAACAACCATGACTAGTGTTTGTGATGAACTGTTAGAAGAATTTTCAGAATTTAATGACTGTACGTTAGTATTAGGAAGACAGGGAATTCATAGTGGAGGCTTCTTCAATGCAGAATTTATAATCGCTCAACCATTGGAGATGCGTTCGATTATTGATGATACAAATCCTAGATGGGAGAATGTAACATTTGCATACCCTGAAGCCGATGAAAACGGGCCCCCAATCTCTGACGTGCGAGCAATACGCTTCCTTGGTCCAAACGCATTCGATGGGGAGTTAGCCGAACGATTGGGAGCAAACATAATTCCAGGATACGGAGAGTGGCCTTCGTTTGAAAGTATGATAAATCCATTCAACGATTCGAATCGCACTGGAATTATTTTGCCATCTACAATTGCATATCAAGCTGGAGCCGAGGTTGGAGATGAGCTAGATAGTCTGACATTTGTCTACGTGGTCGACGAATCAACACTTGTAGAGGGAAGTGTTACTGAGGATAATTGTGATGGAGAGATTACACCTGAAAATAATGAAATGCTATATTGTAGAATGCCTATGGAAATAAGCAACCTCACAGTTGTTGGTATCTACGAGCCTTGGGACTTTGGAAATCCAACGCTTCCTTTCAATCCAATATTCACAACTTGGGATGTTCTAACCGAATCTGAAAGAGCGACTTTGATGGATAACGACCACATGTATCTAGGAATGACGATTGACAGGACCCAACTTCCAACAACTTCCACAGAAGATGCTGAAGATTGGCTTCAAGACTTGAGCATGCGTGTTGAAAGTGGTAATTATACAGACGAGGGAGTAGAATTATACTACACAGATATCGTATCTTCGACCATAACCTTCCTCAATATATTCCTAGGCTTAATTCAGATATTTGATTACATTATCATGATTCCAATAGTGATATTGTCTATCTCTGTGTTGATTTACGGACTTGTGCTTTCTCTTGAACAGAGGCGCAGAGAGGTAAGTATTCACAGGGTAATTGGAGCTGACGCAAAGTCCTTGCAGGGAATGGTTCTTCTGGAGTTATTTGTAATGTCAAGCATAGCTTGGTTAGTTGGTTACTTACTCGCTCTAGCAGCAGTTCCAGTCGTTCTTTCTGCGGTAGGTTTCATGGAATTTAGAACTGGTGATTTTGATGTTAATCCAACATTGGGAGTTGGGGCAACAATCTTCACTGCAATTACAACGCTTGGATTGGCATTGATATTCGGTCGTAGCAGAACTCGTAAATTCATCGAGTTAGAGATTGAAGAAGGGGTAAAACGAACTACCTCTAAACAAGAACCAAAACGCTGGTTACATTGGACAGCATTCCTGTTCGGGATGGTTGCAGTTATTGATGCTTGGATGGAGATGAACGGTAGTGAGGATGGAATTGTTTCAAACTTTTTCCTTGAAGGTATTGTTGCATTATTTGGACCGTTTGCATTGTGGATTGGTGGAGCGTTACTGCTTGGTTATGTAGGTGCCAAAGGGCCAAAAATCATGCAGTTGATATTCGGCAGAACTCCTATTTTGAAGGATGTGAAAAGAGGTTTGAAGGGCTCTGGTTCAGCAGAGTCAGTCAATAGGTTAGCAGTGATTATGATATTGACACTCTCGATTGTTACTCTTGCAGCAGTTCAAGGTTATACCGGAACATTAGTCGATGAAAGAACAGTTGATGCAACAGTAGGATCGGATTTGCAGATTGTGATGGAACAGGAAATAAATGAAACTCAACTACTGAGTCTTGTTAGTAACTATACTAATTCTAATGCTGAGCCTGTCGCAACTACGCTTCCACAAATCACCCTTTCAGATAGTAGGGGTGGTGACAATTTCCAAACTATTGTTCTGCTAAATGATAACAAAAAGGTGCTAAAATGGAGCGAACAAGCAGTTCCTGGTGATGATGTATCCGCTGCAATGAATGCTTACCGCACAGGAGGTTTCAGTGCGGGTCCTGACTCAGCTTACTCACTTGATTTACCAGGATCTGATAGAGGTGGTGATGAAAACCAATTAGATGACGTCTTGCTCAAAAGAACAGATTCAAAATCAGAAATTATAGAATTCGTTTGGGAGGATGTAGAGTTTGATTTTGTTACAGGAGGGTCCAATGAAACAGACCCGTTTGCACTTCTTTATGCCTATGCGGATTTAATGGACAGTGACTGGTCAGAATTGGATTTATCAAATCAGGATCTCAATGAGCGTGATCTTGGAAGAGCAAATCTCATCGGAACTAACTTCTCAGGCGCCGATTTATCGGGTGTGAATTTTAGTGAATCATTGTTATTTGAAGTTGATTTCAATGGTGCAGATCTTACAGGTGCGAATCTAGAAAATGCCATCGTTTACAACATGGAAACTGAAAACACGGACTTCACAGATGCTAACCTACTGGGTGCTTTCGGCACAGTAGACTTCAACACTTCAATACTGGTTAATACAACTTGTCCTGATGGTTCGTCAGGAGATGAAACCTCTTGCGATTCGGGCGGTTCACAAATTCCTCCACCGCTCACAGGAGACCTCTTTTTTGCTGGAACTCAAGTAACCATAACCAGAACACCTTACACGACTGAAATGTATTACATGGGTGTGCATGAGTATGTTCCGGGATTCACTGCTGTTGATATTGAAAATACACTTGTTATTGGTGAGGCAAGTTGGCGGACCTTAGTAAGTGACGATTCTGCTAATAATCACACATCGACGACATGGATTGTCAGAGTTGATGGAATTAATGGAGAAAAACTAGAGTCATTAGCATCTAAGATAGAAGCGGAATCAACAGTATCAAGTGTAACAGATTGGTCTACTTCCCACAAAGAGGTTGAAAGAAATGGAGGTCTAATTTTCGGGACTCCCGGACTCCTGTCATTACAGTTTGTAGTAGCCAGTGTAGCTGCGGTAGCATCCAGTTTCGTATTCTTGTCATTGGTTCTAACTCAGAGGCAGAAAGAGTTGGCAGTTTTGCAAGCGATTGGGGCCTCACCAAATCAGATTTATAGACTAGTTCTGTTTGAAATTTTATCGATAGTAGTTGTGTCTATGGCGCTTGGAATCTTGTTAGGGGTTGGACTTGCTCTATCCTTCAACGGATTCTTCAATGTTTTCGGATTCATATTCCAGATTTTTATTGGGTCTAGTACGACGATTGATAGAACCCTAATTTATCCATGGACACAGATAGTTCTAGTATCATTAGCTGTATTTACAGCGGTTGTGATATCTCTACTACTGACGACTCGTAGAGCACTTACAGCGGATTTAGCCAGCGTCTTGAAGGGGGAGTAAATGTGAGAAAAACCATTTTAGAAGCAGATGGAATCTATCACGTTTATGAATCCAAAGCAGAGGACGGAAATGTTGTCGCTCTTCGAGGCCTACACATTGCGATGAAAGAAGGGGAAGCTATTGCAGTAGTTGGACCATCTGGTTCAGGAAAGTCTACTCTAATGAAGTGTCTTGGGGGTTTGATGAAACCTAGTGCGGGTTCGGTGACATTAGATGGTAAAAACATGACAAGATTGACAGGTAAAGAGCTCGTTGAATTGCGTCAGAAAACAGTGTCATTCATATTTCAAGAAGGAAATTTACTGCCCGATCTAAACGCTCGAGACAACGTTGCGCAACCTCTGAGGCATCAAGGTGTAAAATCAAAGAAAGCGCTGAAGATTGCAGATGCTATGCTAGAGAGGTTAGGAATGGGTCACAGAAAGCATGCTATTCCGGAGTTACTTAGTGGTGGCGAACAACAAAGGGTCGCAATTGCCCGTGCATTGATTACTCAACCAAGACTAATATTAGCTGATGAACCTACTGGTGCCCTTGACCCAGTAACCAGTAGAGAGGTTCTGGCTTTGTTCAAAGATTTACATCAAAAAGATGGTGTGTCCTTTCTCCTTGTGACTCACTCAAAAGAGGTCGCAGCATTTGCAGATAGGTCTCTAGAACTAAGAGATGGTAGATTTGTTGCTGAGCATGGTACTAACATTGATGTCGAGGATCTCAGTAAAGACCGTGAACTAATCATTGATGATACCGGAACAGTCACTTTACCCCCAGATATCCTTGTAAGATTGGGTGGCTCTGGTAGGTATACTGTTGGAAATCTTGACAGTGGATACATCTCGCTACAAGGCGAAGCAGTCGAGTCTATGGGTAACTTACAACTATCCGATCATTGTCCTGCATGTAAGTATCAATATCAAAATAAAGATGACCAGGTGTGTCCTTCTTGCGGGTCATCAAGACCCATGGTGGAGGTGTCTAAATGAGATTCTTTCAGATATCCGGAATTTTAGAGACAATTTCAACAATATCACTATTTTTCATAGCGATGCCACTAAAATACCTAGGTGGAAACGAGATTTTAGTCAAGATAATTGGTCCAATTCACGGAGCCCTTTTCGTCCTCTACATTTTCCTTGTTTGGATTGAACAGAGGCAGGGAAGAATGAATTCAAATCTAGCAATCAAGGCCATGCTTGCAGCAATTCCACCAGGCGGACCGATTTGGTTTGACAGAAAATATCTCAATGATTCTCAACATGACTAAGGATATCTTTGGGTTAAATCAATTAATAGACTCTCAAACAGTCTACATATGGCAAGTCATTGGGTTGTAGATTCGAACTGTTTCATACATCTTGGTTCGATGGCTAGAGATGGGTTTTTGTCCGACCTAAATGATATACTTCGGAAAGAATCCACATCTCTACACGTCACTCCTGGTGTTCATGACGAGATAAGAACTGTGAGATTTCAGAGATGGAAAGGAAAACCAAATCTTCTTGAGAAATTTTCTCAGACTCTAACAACTGTTTCAGTATCGGATGGAGAAATTAGTAATTTGGCCCAAACAATTGGTGAAAAATCCTCACCACAGGATGTTGATCTTTCGTTGATGGTTCTGAGTTCAAAGTTATCCCAAGAAGGGCACTCAGTGACGCTTGTCTCAGATGATTACAAAATGACAACAACCGCGAACAAAGTTAATTTGAAGTTTGAAACGTGTCCGCCATCAACATTTTTGCAACGGCTTGCAGACCAAGGAGACGATAGACAGCGGTCTAGACTCCGTAGTCTTTCGAGGAGAGTTAGGGCAGCAGAGATGAAGTATGCAATTAGTCGTGCTGGTCAATATGATATTCAGAAAAAACTGACTTGGATGGTTGATTCACTACTTTCTACTAAATTAGTCGCAGATAGCGATGTTGATGATCAAAATGAGTCAGATGAAAGTGCTCTTGTAAAGGCCCTAATTCGATCGTTGAGAGGAGAGAGAGTAAAGAATTCATACATCAATAAATTGGGCTCTCTTCCAGATAGTTGCTCTCCGGTTACTAAGCTAGATGACCACCTCTCATCCCTTACTTCTTCGGGTAATTTGGAGGATATTGGGCTAGCATATGAGGAATGTAGTGATTTGTTGAGTGAGGTGCTCGAAGCAACAGGACTAGCACTTGCACCGCTTGGAGAGGAACTTGCAGAAATTGCACACAGAGCAATGGCGGGATACTTTTACCGAACAGAGTCAGCGCTAGGAATGCTTTCTAGAATGTCTGGGAATTTTAAGCGTTCAAGACTTCATTTGTCTCGCGCACTTTCTAATGCCACATTAGTAGATGATAGAGGTGCAGAAATGCGTGCAATGCACCAACTTGGTTTACTGGCACTAGCCTCAAAAAACTGGAAGCGAGCAACGGAATTATTCGAAGTTGCAGATAGACAAGCTCAGTCGATTTCAGCAAATAGATTGGCCCACTTAGTTTTAGCAAGTGTTGCGAGCCATCTAAGTGAGAATCAAGAAAATGCAAAACAATATCTAAAATTAGCAAATGATATTTTGTCTAAGAATAAACCTGATGCGGTAAATGTTCTGATTAGTGTTGGAACTTCATTACTCGCAGTAGATTGTCCCGGACTGGCGATAGAAATACTTGATGAAGCGATGGAATGCGCTATTGAGGTTGGTCTTGATGATGAATTGGATTTACTCGCAGAAACCTTACTACTAGCAAATACAGCTTTGTCAGAAAGGGAACAATCGCAATATGAAGGTCTTCGTCAGTTATTGGATGATCTAAATATATTGTCAAGTGAAATAAAGCAAGAATTTGAATCAGCAATTACAGATATTGAAGCGAAAGTTGAGTCATTGTCAAAGCCTCTCGATGATACGTGGAAGGATTGGCAACCTGCAGCAAAACTAATACCTGAAGGTAGCGATATGACCGTGATAAGGATAGAGCGTGATGAGAGTGGTAGAGTTCTAGTTGTGTCTCACCACACTGAGATTGGTTCGGTAGGTATATGGTTGCCAGAAGGAGGGGTTGAGGCATCTCCCGGAAATATAATCCAACTCAATCAAAGTAGAATTAAGGTGGCTCCTCCAACTAAGGAATTACAGGAAAATCACAACATCAGAGGAATTATCGCAATCGAAAAACCGGATGCGATATCTTTTGGTGCTAGGGCACAAGAAATTCTTGATGATGATGATGAAGACGAGCTATCATCTAGTCAGTAGAAGAGTTATTTTGTTTGATTGCAAAACTAGCAGGGCACGTATTGACTCCGAAAAGTCTGTAGAACGGGCACCATCCAAAAACGGAGGTTGTAACACTCCATATCCCAAATATGAGGAAGATTATTTCCCAATTTGCACTGGACACGTAATCGAATAATACGACCCCAAGACCAGTTAGAAATCTTATCGCTCTGTCCAACAAGCCCAAGTTCAAATTCGTCACCTGTTTAAGGAGAACTTTTTGACTTCATTTAATAATCAATGTTATTTCCCAAAAGAAATTGCTCTCAATTGAATTTGAACAGTAGTATAAATATTAACAGACTAGCGAAAAAATATGCCCAAATCTTTCTTGGTAGTTGGAGGGAGCAGCGATATAGGTCTCCTGCTTTGTGATTTACTACTCGATAAGGGTTACACTTTGACAGTAGTAGCACGAGATGCCACACGTGTGGAATCAATCAAATCTAGAGGCGCTAACGTAATTGTAGGCGATGCGCTAGACAGCGAAGTCATATCCAGTGCAATAACCAAAACACTAGAGCTAGGTGAAGGGTCTATCACCGGAGTTGCTCACCTAGTCGGATCAATAATGCTAAGGCCACCACATGCGCTAAAACTAGAAGCGTTTGAGGATGTTATTCAAACTAATCTGATCAGCGCTTTCCTTACTCTGTCGCTGACTGGTAAAGCTATGCTGAAAACAGGTAGTGGTAGGATGGTATTCACCTCAAGCGTTGCCGGCAGCCTTGGTCTAGTAAATCACGAGGCTATTGCTGCTGCAAAAGGTGGAATAGAGTCGATGGTAAGGTCAGCAGCTGCTACCTATTCCAAACGGGGAATTCGAGTAAATGCCGTCGCTCCAGGATTAACAGATACTAGATTGGCATCGACAATACTTCGTTCAGATGCGATAAGAGAGGCTTCTGAAAAGATGATACCACTAAATCGAATTAACCAGCCAAAAGAGATTGCAGAGTGTATTTTCTGGCTATTGACAGGGGCTCCTGATAACTATACAGGACAAATTATGCATTTAGACGGCGGGATGTCACAGATACTAGGATAGGTGATTACATTGACATGGCATGTTGCATTGAAACTAAGCAAGCTTAGACCAGGCAAGAAAAAAATGATTAATATTGCTAAAAAAATCTTAATGGTTGGCCAAGATTCAGACGGATACTTTGCAACAGAAGCACTATGCCGCCACATGAGATGGCCTTTAGCCTATGGGGGCAAAGTAAAAGACGGCTGCGTGACATGTCCACTTCATCAAACAACACATCAGATAGATGATGGATCTCTAGTCGATTGGTCGCCTTTCCCTCTATTCCCTCCGTATGGAAAACTTGTTGGAAAGATGAGTAAGAAAAAAGATTTGAAAATCTATGATACAAGGGTTAAAAATGGCAACCTTGAGGTAAGAATAGTCTAGGTGATTTCGATTTCAAGAGTTCTGCTAGTGTTATTGACTTGCGTTGCTATGGCAGGCCTTGTGGCTGCTGCGCAAGGAGATGTTAGTTCAAACTCTGATGACGAAAGTATGCATCTGGCAGGATACACTTTCCTCGTATTCGCAATATTTGGATGGGGTTTCTTCCTTTGCCTACTTGGAACAGCAGTTTATCTTGTAATAAAGCAATTTAGACATCCCAAGCAACCTAAAAATCCAGTCAGATGCAAATAGATTGATTGGTTTCTCGCAAATCAAAAACTTAGTGTAGTTACTTTGATAAAAAAGTGGCAACTTCATCAGTGCATGAAAGGACTCCAATGTCTGCTAGTGGTATGTTTGCTGGCAGGACTCTCCTTATCTGGTTGCATGGGAGAGGACGAAAAGGAAAAGGACAAAGCAAAGACACTTGCCCCGATAACAAATCCTTGCTACCTTCCTACTCAATCCCTATCACAGTCACTTACCGAGATATCTGTGAATGACGAGACTAGGTTGTTCAGACTTACAGTTCCTCAAGCTCAGCCTGGAGTAAAATTACCGGTAATCATTGCATTCCATGGTGGTGACGGTTCACAAGAAGATTTCCAGCAGCAAAACGAATTTGATTCTCTGGCGGATCAAGAAAAATTCATCATGGCTTATGCTATTGCAGAGGATGATAGAACAGCAGCAGAGGGAGAATGGTTCCTAAATACTGCTGCAACATCGAGAGATGACAATGATTTTGCTGAGGAAATCGTTGATCAACTTTCAGAATCATACTGTGTTGATAGCGACAGGCTCTACGCTATTGGATATTCACTAGGTTCAATGTTTACCTACGAAGTTGCATGTCAATTAAACCACAAATTTGCGGCAGTTGCATCTTTTGCTGGAACGATGCCGGTAAATCCCGAAACATGTGAACTAACGGGAAGCATGGCAGTATTACACATTCATGGAAAGCTAGACTACATAATCGATTATGATGAAGACTGGGATTGGAAAGACGGAGAACATGAAGGCGTAGGCACAATGAGCAACATACCAGGTATGATTGATTCATGGGCAGATAGAGCAGGTTGCAAGAATGAGAATTCACATGATGATTTTGAAACCGAGCACATAGTTCACAGTGGATGTATGGGAAACACGCGAATCGAGCATTATGGTATGCAATTTCAGGAACATACTTGGCCTGAGGAAGTAGCAGATATCCCCACATATCGTCTAATATGGTCTTTCCTTAGTGAGTTTACAAATTGAAGGCAAGTCAAATATTTGCTAATTCAGGCTCCGGTTTTTGATTATATTCTGATGAGACAATATCAGATTTCAGCGAATCTGCAAGGTATTTCTGCGCTTCAGTGATATAGTCAATAGCAATAAAATCAGGGTGTCTTGACCTATCGATTAGGTTAGAATTCATTTCTTTAGAAATTCCTTCTAGTAGTTTTCTATTTCGAGAATGAAAATTTTGTATTTTTTCTTCGGTCCATCCGGTTTTATCTATCATTAGCCAGCGGTTATACAGTGTTACTCTGGCAATGAAATTTCCGAGTTTGTGAGAATCGTTTAGGTCATCGTCCTCTATCACAGGAACCTGGGGGTATAGAGTGGTGAAAACCTTCGCAAACATCCCAGCACCATCTGTTATTGTAAGCTGGTTTTCACCACAATATACCATGACTTTCTCAAGACCAAA
Source organism: Methanobacteriota archaeon (assembly GCA_002710015.1). Classification (GTDB taxonomy): domain Archaea; phylum Thermoplasmatota; class Poseidoniia; order Poseidoniales; family Poseidoniaceae; genus MGIIa-K1. Next base: position 46,134 of record PAOW01000034.1, read on the forward strand.
AACTGGGGAATCCTTTGAGAAAACAAAGCCACTAATTCCGGATGCAACCAAGTAGTCTGATTTTTCTTCAGCATACTTAATCATAGCTTCCGTGTGGTCTTCACCGTTTTCTGGATTAATGAGCGATATCCTTTCTTGGTCTTTGATTAACCTCAGTGCTGAACTCGACACCCCCATGTCCAATTCAACCTCTGGGCAGACTTCGACCAATTCAAACGATTCACTCCAGTCTTGGTTGAGACCCCTAAACTCAGCGTTTTCGCCGTTATGGCGATTCCTTTTTTTGAGGAGACAAGAACATACAGCGAGTTTAGGGTTACTTGTCATGGCAATATTGCAACAACATGTCTATATGAAGGCCCGTTTTTTTCAGTGCTGAATACAATAAGGGCATGATATTCCACGAACAAATTCAGATTGAAAGAAAAATGGGTGGGCCCGCTACCCCATGTCCAATAGTACTCCCGCGCACCTAGACATGTCCCGCAGGGTAGTTGCAGGAACGGGCCCTAGTATGATGCTTGTTCAATACCCTTGCGAGTTTTCAACATAGTTACATCTGCTCTTTCGAGCAATTCTACTAAGAACTCTCTAAATTTAAGATTATCTCAATCTATTTTCTATGCTATTCGCTAGGCTAAATAGTAGGGGGCCAAGGTGGAAATCTATTGCTAGACTCTAGGTCGTGGAACCTAGACTTGACCCGTTTTGATCGATTCACATCAATCTATTTTTTGCATTAAGCAGTGCCTTGCGGCAAAACAACGATGAGTATTCAAGATATATGGCTATCGCAGGTTGGTTATTGCGCGAGCGGGGAAGAGTTTTCCAAATTGCAGTATTTCCACGTACTACAAACCGCTCATTAGGTCAAACTTTACGAAGGACACTCGACTAATAACATTAACTGTAAAGGGTGGGCCCGGCTGCCCCACAGCGAAAAATAGTCCCAATTTCCGCTACCTGCGAATCTTACGCTGCGGAAAGGTCATTTTTCATAAATTGGTATCTACTAACCTGCTGTGTCTCGCAGGGCAAATGCGAGACCGGGCCCGTTGGATGTTAGTATTGGTCTTCATCACGATTTCCTCAACTTAGTTACATCTGCTCTTTCGAGCAGATGTCTGTATCGATGCCAAATATAAAAAATGCATGATTTTTATAAAATACAATGGAAACAGGATGTTATGGCTAGAAAGTGCAATACCTGTGGTAGCACAAATTTTCTTGAAATTGTACCGACAACTAATTTCCTAGAAAATACAATTAAGACTATGGCCAATTGGTATACTGGCCCTGCTTCGCATTATGTTACTACGGGCTATCCAAAAAGGCAATCCATTGCTGTGACGCCAAATCCGTGGATTCGCCAACGCAATATGAATCCTCAAGTGAATCATCCCGAATCTGTAATAGGAAACTTAAACCAGATTAGAGAATTGGATTTCGTTACAAAACTCATTTTGGAGAGCAATGATATTTCCTTAGAGGACTTGGCTGTGATGAATTATCAGCAGTTCAAAAAATGGTTTGAAGATGAAAATCTTAATGAAAATGGCGGATTTATCTTTAATTCTAAGGAATATATTGATGTGGCTTCAAAGAATAATATTTCACAAATAACTAGAGTATTAAGGCAAGATGTGAATCATCTAAGTAAGTTCATCTATGAATATGTAACTAAGTTGGTTAAAGACAAGAGTCTGAGAGAACTTGTTAATTCTGCGACTACTCTTACGTTGAAGGAAATAATATCTGAAGATCACGATATATACTCTGAGATGGCCAGGTACAATAGTGATCTCACAGAGATTATAGAAGACCTAACAAAACCAAGAGGAAAAAAGAAACAGATAAAGATTGACGTTACAATTAGTCAATTAAAAAGGATAATTGATTTCGAAACAGACGACGAACTCAAAAAGTATCGACTACAGATTAAAGATTGGATATCAAAATCACCATTTGACAGCAGTTACGATAGCATTTCTCGAATAAAGAACAATCAAAATCTAGAATATTTACTAAATCAGAAAGTAGAGCAAAAACAACTTATTTGCAGAGATTGTGGAACCGTAGGCGAAATATTCTTTGATATTGAATCAGTAATTTCAGATATTAAAAGTAGAATAGAATTTTGGGATAATGCTTGTCAATGGCTAACAAAGTTCGATAGCTCATTGGTAAATTGGGAGACTCAGAGGAAGGAAAAATTGGCAAAACAAAGGAAAGCCAGAGCAGAAAAGAAAAGGCTCGAGGAAATAGAGCGACTTGAAGCCGAACAAAAAGCAGTAGAAGAACGTTTGAAGAAATTGAAGAAAGGAGATTGAGGTGGGCCCCGGTCTCTCAAACCACGTTTTTTTCAGTAAGTGTCAGACTTAACCCCGATTTGCCATATCCCAAATAATCGCTGACTCGATCTAGTTCAATACAAACCGGCACGCCTACCTTGAGAAGGTAGAAGGCCCGTTATGATGTTAGTATTGGTCTTCATTACGATTTCCTCAACTTAGTTACATCTGCCCCTAAGGGCAATATTCGTAAAGCGTGCATGGTTTATGTTTTTTGATTCAAACATTTTCTATCCAAGAACTGATTTCTTCACTAGGATATCCATACATTTCGAGTGTTCCGTTATCATTTATCACGAATTCAATCTCATTCCTTTCTTCTAATGAACCTAGATTGTAATGCCTTGTAGGGAAGTGGATTTGTTGATTTTCAGAACCTCTCCAGCGCAAGTTTGTGTTCCTCAGGTCTTGCTCGAATCTTCCAGTCACAACTATATCGCAAACGTCGAAACATGCCTGCATAACTTCATCAAATTCCTCAACGTTGTAACCGGTGTAGAGAAATACTGTTTTACCCATTTTTTTAACCTCTGAAATTAGCTTAAAAATAGGCCAGGGTTGCTGCAAAGGCTCCCCTCCAAGTAGTGTAATTCCTTCAATAC
>PAOW01000035.1 GCA_002710015.1 Methanobacteriota archaeon
ATCTTGACTGCCATAGTTTCAGTTTCTGCGATGTACCAGAAAACCTGCTTGTCGATTTTCTTACCCTTGTGGCGGAAATCATATGCAGTTCTAAACTCGAAGTCTTCAATGAATTCGATGTCAGAAATACCAGTTTCTTCAGCCAATTCCCTTGCCGCAGTGGCCTTTCTATCGGTGTCATCTTTCTCAATGTGACCCTTGGGAAAGTCCCAATGCCCTTGCGGATATTGAAGGAGTAAAATGGAGCCAAAGTTGACTAGAACAACACCACAAGAGGTCTCCATATACGAACCCGAAATATGCAACGTATATGACCAATACTGAAACAACCTACAAATTCAAGTTGCGTATGTCATGGGCTTGCATGATGTCACCTTTGGAAGGTATCACGAAGGTGATTACTGATTCCGATCTTGACGGTTTAATTGCAGCTGCAATATTGAAAGCCAGCAAATCTGACATAGAAGTTTACTTTGCTCATCCAGCTCTATTAAGAGCAGGAAGTCTTGACCATATCATCGATAGGCATACCGCCCTCTGCGATCTTCCATTTCATCCTAGTTGTGGACTTTACCTAGACCACCATATTACCAATAAACCATCTGAGGATGAGGAGAAAAGATTCACAGCAGAAGGAGGAATATGTGTTTGGAGAGATACACCATCAGCGGCTCGGGCGGCTTATGATTTAATGAAAGACAAATTGGATATATCTCACTTGGAAGAAATAATGCCAATGGTTGATGCTTTAGATTCTGGAGGAATTTCATTACAAGATTTCATGGATGATGGTCCAGTAATTCAACTTTCTAGATCGTTATCATTATCTGAACCAGAACATCTTCAAAATGTAATGAACCAATTTGCTTCAGGTTTAACACTTGAGCAAATTTTGTTTTCTCACAAAGAAAGGCTTGATCAAATTAGGGATGAAAGAAAGCGCATTGCTGGGATAGTTAAGAGAAACACAGTAATCTTCGATGGTTTAGCGATATGTGATTTAAGCGAGAGCGGGATAAGGTCTAACGGTTATCTAATTACTGCCCTTGCAGGTGATGAAGCACTTGCCTGTTGTGTGATTCATGGTTACTTGGATGGTAGTATAGAAGACCCAGATAGGCCAGCGCTTGGAGCCTCATTTTATGCTAATTCGTTTAGGGCTGAACAAAATCGCTTCGACCTTTCAAAACTTGCAACCCTTCTCGACCCTACAGGTGGTGGTCATGCAAATGCTTGTGGATGCCGGATTCAATCCCAAAATAACTCGGATAGGAAACTAACCGATATCGATAAGCAATACAATTTACAAAAGTGGTTGGACTTATGGTCTGAGCGTGAAACAAAGATGGTCAAGATTTAGTGATACTGAAATTTATACATCAAATCAAATACTATGTTTGAAGGGGCGTTAACATGGAAAGCGTTACAGATCCTGAGAAAATAAAGCACAGGACGTTTTTCAAGTTAGGATTATTCACATACGATTATCGAAAAGGAGTCCTAGTAGTCGGAATATTGTCATGTTTGATGATGGGTAGCCTCATCAGTCTTGGCCCGGATTGGGCTGAATCATGGGGAGAGGGTGACTTAGAATCAGTAGAGGCTCTCGATCTTATCGACCAGTCTTTTTCGGATGGTGAAGAAGAAGTTCAGAGCTTTGTGTTCTTAGTGCACCATGACGAGCTGGACGATTCATCAGAAGTATGGCAAAAAGCGGTTACAGATGCTCTTGCTCAAATTTCAAAGTCAAAATATGTTACAATCAATTATTCTTGGGAAGCATCCGGTAAAGAGAGAGATGAATTTGTAAGTAATGAAACAGGCGAATTTTGGGCAAAAAACATCATAAAAATAAACTTGGACAGAAAAGATGCCAAGCAGTTTTATGATGAAAATTATGAATCAATTGAGATAAATTCGGATTTTGAATCATGGAGAACGGGCCAAATCGCTATTGATGTGACATTTGATTCCAGAATACAAGATGACTTAATCAAGGCAGAATTGATTTCAGGTCCTCTGACATTAATCATCTTGGGGATTGTATTCGGAACTTTGATTGCAGCCCTATTGCCAATAGGCGTTGCATTTCTTACCGTTTTGTCCGCAATGGGAATAACAATATGGCTCTCCAATACAACGGACGTGACTCAATACGCTTTGAACATAATAACCTTGATTGGAATTGGGGTTTCTGTTGACTATTCGCTATTTATGGTCAATCGATTTAGAGAGGAACTCAATCGAGGAAGAGATATTAGAACCTCAACTGCTATGACAGTTGCGACTGCCGGTAAGGCGGTATTTTTCAGTGGGGTTACAGTAGCAATTGGACTGATGGGTATGTTATTTTTCGAGAATACAGGCCTTCCTAGTTTGGGAATTGGAGGCACTTTGGCAGTATCTGTTGCAATGATTTTCTCAATTATTGTATTACCCGCAGTTCTAGCAATGTTGGGTAATAGAGTGTTCAAATGGAAAATTCCCTACTCCTTTAGAACCGAGGGAGATGACGAAGATGGTATTTGGTCCAAAATTGCAGTGACGGTCATGAAACGACCATGGGCTGTTCTCATTCCGACTTTGGTAATTTTATTGGGAGCAGGATTACCATTTTTACAAGCTGATTTTTCAATCGCCTCAAGAGACGCCCTACCTCCAGACGACGAAACAAGAGTGGGATTCGAGTATATGGACGATATATGGCCAGAATCTGCTGTAAATAGAGCAGTTGTTCTAATCGATTTTGACGGCGAGGATCCGTTCCTGGAGAGTAACATCCGCACAGTTTTCAAGTGGGCAGAGTCTCTAAACAATTCCTCAACAGTGACAAGCGTGCAAAGCTATGTGTTCAACTCTAATCTAACAAACGTGGATAATGCAATTCAGTTTTGGACACTCCCTGATGACAACCTGAGTCAAGCACAAATTGCTACAAGGGATTACTTGCGAGAAAGACTCATTTCTGAGGATGTTACACGGGTATCTTTCAAATTAAGTGGGGCGATTACTGGCAAAGACGGCCGAGATTTTGTTCATGATGTGCGGGAAAATAGGGCAGACCTACTTGATGAACTAGAGACCGGTAATAACCCAAAACTTTTGGTTGGAGGATTTTCTGCATACAGTTTAGATGTTTTAGATGCAATAATTGAGAACTTACCTGTTGCGATGGCTTTCATATTCATTTCAACTATCATCCTAATCTACCTGCAAGTGAAAAGTATAGTCATTCCAATAAAGGCAATTGTCATGAATATATTGTCTATATCTGCGTCTTTTGGTATGCTTGTATTTGTATTCCAGTGGGGAAACGGAGCAGACCTCTTGAACTTCACACCCCAGCCTATTGAAACAACTAATCCAGTGATTATGTTCTGTATTGTCTTTGGCTTATCTATGGACTACGAAGTTCTAATGTTATCTAGAATTCACGAAGAATGGGAGAATACTGGTGATAACACTGTTGCAGTTGCCAATGGGTTACAAAAAACTGGGCGGCTGATTACAGGAGCTGCTGCAATCATGGTCGTTGTATTCATGGCCTTTGGACTATCCTCTGTTGTAATCTTGAAACAGATTGGACTAGGATTGGCGCTTGCGATTTTACTGGATGCAACGATTGTTAGGGCACTTGTAGTTCCATCTACAATGCGGCTGATGGGTAAATGGAATTGGTGGACACCCAGTTGGCTTGGAGGTTCAACTGGCAGTGAGCAGAACGATGAAACCGAGGAATAGAAATTGTTAGAAGCGATAGGAACCTTGTTTTTGAAGCGAATAAAACCGCCGGTGGCTCTAAAGAGGTCCGACATGCGGGTCAAATTGGAGGAGTGATAGTGCTACAAGAGAACAATTTACTATCATGCCTCGACATAGGGCTGAAAAAAAACCTCCCTCCATCGACTCGTCAACGAATAGTCGCAAAATCTGCTGAATGGGGTATGCTTGAGAGGCCTTGGAAATCTCTCCTGTTAATTGCAATAAATGAAATACAAATCCCTGGTGATGATGAGGCAACATCAGGGCAATCAATGATTAGAACCCGAAGGGGTGGCCGGAATAGACGAGGTGGGAAAGGTAATTCTGGGCCTATGGAATGGCTACCTAAAGCGAGTGATGTCTTAATCAGCGACGGGTCGCCAGAGGCATACAGGCTAGCAATTCTGCTGATTCGAAAGACTCTTTTTGAAGACGATTGGGATGAATCATGGGATTCTATCCTGAATGATTTAAGAGAATCTGCAAACGCTGAAGGAGTTCACCCTGTGTGGCAAAAAATGGCTGAAGCTACACCGATTTTAGCACAATTCGCAGCATTTCCCGCCATTGAGGTGTCTGAAGAAACCGAGACGTCGCTTGACTTGAGCAAATCTTGGATAGATCCTAACAACTCAGAAGCGCTCGCCAGTGTAATTTCTTCCTATGAGTCAAAAATATCGGACGCTAAAATCAGGGCTGCTCTCAAGAAAGCATGGGCCCAGTTGAATGGTAAACGAGGTCTAAAAGATATCGAGGGATTAGATGATTTGAAAGGAGAATCAAGTGTCATAAGCGCTCTGTTAAAGATTCATCTTGGAATGGATTGCAAGGATTCCTTGAAGGAATTATCCAAACATGATAAGAAACTATCAGAGGCATTAAGTGACCTTGTGAATCTTAGGAATAACGATGCAAAAAATTGGAATAAATCACGCTCAATTAAACCAGATAACGAATTATCACAAGCACGTATTGAGGCTGCTTGGAATATAATGCCTGATGAAGCAGCAGAATTATCTAGCGATGAATTAGATTTCGCAATTTCAATAGTGAAATCACCTCAAGACAGAGAGAGGTTAGTCTGGTGGAAACTTTCCTCCCTGATTAGAGAGGATTCACTAGGTACTGCGGTTGAATTACTTGTTTCCCTGAAAATTGATCAGAATACTGACATTGAATCTTTAATTCCAGTAGTGAAAAAGCTAGGTGTTGAAGCAGTAGATTGGCTATCTTCTCAAGTAAGTAACCTTGATACAGATTCCTTATCCCAGATATTAACAGATACAGAATTGCGAACCTCATTGCGGCTGGCTGCTGCTAGGAAATTACATGATTCAGAATCGTCTTCGCACATGGAATCTCTAATAGAACTCTTTTCTGAAGGATTAGATCTCACAAGACTGGCAGAAATCTTGCTTGTAGATTTAGAGAGATGCGCAGACTATCCATACGCAACTTTGCTTGTATCACACTTATTGCCAGCTAACATCAAAGGATGGGATTTTGAAACGATAAGAAAAGCCCGTAGTAGTGCGCTTTCAACAGTCGAATCAGCTGAAGTTCCAGAATCGTTTTCAGCAGTCTCCAAAGGCCTGATTCTAATGCTTGATGGAGCAGCACAGTTAGATGATGATTGGGTTGTAGATACACTAGACAAACCAGGTCTCAAAGCATTCAATAATTGTAAACAGGCGTTGAAAGATGGAGGAGACGGCCTTGCTGATTCTAAAGTTCTGGACACGTTAGCAAAAAGCGTTTCTAGTGCAGAATTGAGTGATATAGAATCGAGATTATTCAACGCAGTTATAGATACTCTCAGACTTAATAGGGCATCATGGCTATTACAAACTGGGAAATCAAAAGGCGTAGTTGACCTGTTAGACGGACTTTTGTCAGGTGAAGTAACAGCAATGCCTATGATGCAAGCTGTGAAGCATCTAGTGTTGGAATATGATATTGGACTGCCTAATTTAGTATCATGGTATCAAGAAAATGACCCTCAATCTCCTTGGCACACACTTGCGAGGGCAGGTGTATATGTTGCAAATAAGGATGAACTCAATGCAGCTAGAGACTACAAACGAGCAGGAGATCATCCCTCTTTTGACTATGAACACAAGATTACGCTATATCGTAAATCACTAATCCATCTTGCACATGCAGAACAGTGGTCAGAAGCTGTCGCTTTACTAGAACAGGAACCTGCCTTAAAATCCGCATTAACTAAGAGATTCCAACTTTATCTCAATGTCTCGAATCTTGCAAGTAACAACAAGACAACTGATGATGCAACGAGAGTTCTTCGTAATTTCGTCAAAAGAACTGTTACTGTTCAGCAGGAAGACCAGCATGGAAATCTAAAACCTGTAAAGAAAAATAGACATTCCGAGGAAGAACTTGATCTATTGAGAAACTACCCAAACTCTCATCCAAGACCACTTCCAAGAGAACCATTCACTGGTAGAGTAAAGGCAGCAACAAACACCTTACAACGAGAAAGAAGACAAGATAGACGCTCTTTTGAGAACCGATATGCACAAGCTATGATGCACGACCCATCTACTAGCGAAATATATGATATTGCCAACGAAGCTTCAATGCAAAAGCCATTGGAAGGTTTGATGCTACTCGAAAGAGCACAGAATTCAGGTAAATTCTCCCTTGTGGACATGAAGAGATTAGCGGATGCTGAGAGAGCATTATATGCAAAACATCATCATAATCTAGCAATAAAACAACGCTCTTATCTGAGAAATCTTGCTCTGACCCCTCTAGTTATTATCGATACAAATATTCTGATTGATGAACTACAATATCGAATATCTCAGAAGCTTGGAATAAGCTATGAAGCCTCCCTCGATGTTGGAGGGAAGGGTAGGTTCCACAGGGTTCTGAAGCATAGGTCAGATGAGGGAGTAATCCAAATTTGGCTACCTAAAATAGTTCAGGATGAATTGTATGGAATTGCTAGTGATGGTATTAGAATAAGAGAGCGATTCCTAGACACACTTGTCTCTCCAGTTGAGCTTGAATCAGTTCTGAACAAGAAATCATTGAAGGAAATAGTTTCTGGAATAATTTCCGATTTCTCTAATTGGAAACCTCTCGACCTACATTTAGAAGATGAAATTGGAAACGAGGAAGTAAAAGAAAATTTGAAACAGTTCATGTTAGAGCATAGCGATGTTTATGATGAAATAACTGCTATGAAAAGGCTACACAATGAGAAGATTCGCAACATAATTGACGGCAGAGATATTTATCCTGAAAAAGCGGACCAGAAGATAATGTGCTTAGCTTCGGTAATGGCTGAAAGGTCTTTGAAAGATTTAGGTTCAATCCTCATAGCAACTAGAGACTCCGATTTCACACTAGTAGCAAGAAGTATCGAGGAAAGATTCGGGTTTGGCGTTATCGCTAACAGCCGTGACCTAAACTCATGGCTCCGCTAGACTTTCGCCACTTTCTGACCAAAATTGTCTAGTTACATATGGGCAATAATTGCTTCTCCAAACGCAGAACAAGACAGAAGTTCAGCACCATCCATCAATCTCTCGAAATCATAGGTTACGGTTTTAGCAGATATTGCTCCTTCCATTCCTTTGACAATTAAGTCTGCGGCTTCTGTCCACCCCATATGACGTAACATCATTTCCGCGGACAATATCTGCGAACCAGGGTTGACTTTATCTTGACCGGCATACTTTGGTGCAGTTCCATGAGTTGCCTCAAATATTGAAATCCCAGTGTCATAATTTATGTTAGCACCTGGTGCGATTCCGATTCCACCAACTTGAGCTGCTAACGCATCAGAGATGTAGTCGCCGTTAAGATTCATTGTTGCAAGAACGCTGTATTCGGCCGGCCGAGTAATTATCTGTTGAAGCATAGCATCCGCAATTACATCCTTTATGGTAATTGTATTGCCAGTTTTTGGATTTTGTAGTGTGCACCATGGACCACCGTCCAATTCTTTTGCTCCATATTCATCCTTAGCAATCTGGTATCCCCAATCTCTGAAACCACCTTCTGTAAATTTCATGATATTTCCTTTGTGCACTAGAGTCACGCTGTCTTTGTCATTATCTATTGCATACTTGATGGCAGCTCTAACAATTCGGGATGTTCCTTCTTGACTAATCGGCTTAATTCCAATTCCAGAGGTATTTGGGAATCTGATTTTATCAACGCCCATTTCATTAACCAAGAAATCGATTAATTTCTTCACACCATCCGAGCCTGCTTCCCATTCGATCCCTGCATAAACATCTTCACTATTTTCACGGAATATAATCATGTCAACATCCCCGGGAGCCCTTACAGGGGAGGGGGTGCCATCGTACCACCTGACAGGACGAACACATGCATACAAGTCGAGCTTTTGTCTAATTGCGACGTTTAGTGACCTTATTCCACCTCCAACAGGAGTTGTCAAAGGACCTTTTATCGAAACAAGACCGGCTCTCATTGCATCAAGTGTTGCTTCAGGCAGCCATTCTCCAGTCTGGTTGAATGCTTTTTCTCCAGCCAGTGTTTCACTCCAGGTAATCGATTTTTTCTCAGAGTATGCTTTCGAGACAGCGGCATCCACCACATCAATCATTACCGGTGTGATATCAACTCCTATCCCGTCCCCTTCTATGTAGTGAATAATAGGATTATCCGGAACTACTAACTTACCATTTTCCATTGTAATTGGGCTTCCTGACATGATGCTCAATATACCCGACCTTGACCAACTTCATCAACAAAGCGGTCAACGGTGGTTTCATTTCTAACACCGTCTTGGGCCATTTATGCAAGGTCGAGTAGAATGGACTGGTGGAAAAGGTCTCGTCGGGATTAATTCGAAAGGAGATAGGATTGAGATGGATTGGGACGATGGACCTAGTCCTATGCAAATAACCCTCCAAATGGTCGGTGCATGTTCTGTTGTGGATGTTGTGGTTGGTCTCAAAGATAGAGACTTCACGAAGGTTTGGGTAGAGTTAGACTCAACCCGAAATGATGTTCCTCCAAGATACTTCAAGTCAATGCATTTAGAATTCCATATTGAAGGAGATATCCCACAAAAGTTAGCTGAAAGATTGGTAGACAAAGCATTTGAGAAATATTGTAGCGTCTCAAACAGTCTTAGATCTGACTGTGAAATCACGTCTAGCGTTGTAATTCACTAGACTATTTGATGTGTTAACCATCCATTTTCTAGCCTTATTGAGCGGTAGTTTGAATCAATTCCTGAAGCAAGAAGTAGCTGTCTAGGAAGGTTGTCTAGTGCATTGGTTAGAATTGCAGTAATTGCATTGTGTATGCCCGTCCAATTTTCACCTAACCCTTCTGGAGCAGGAATAGGTTCAACATCACCATCGATAGTAACGCTAGCCCAAGGCTGGACTAACTTTCCTTCACCTAAATCTACAATCATTGAGAGCGTAATTTTGTTTCCTTCACTCGTAATTTTTGCAGATGAGGGTAGCACTTTCTGGTTTTCCTGCAGTCCAACCAGGACCGGCTCTTGACGATTTATTCTCATAGCAATCAATCTCTTGATCCATGATAGTAGAATCGAATCACAATACACTAAGTCTCCCTCAGGTGCTGGATTTGACGGCATGGATCCTTCATCCCATCCCCATGCACAATTGTCATGTTTGATAGGAACTAATCCCGGCATCCATGAAAGTAGGGTTGGTTTAGCATCTGGGTTATCTATTATTGCAAACGCAGCGCCCTCAGATAGTTCAAATGAAGGCTCCACGCTCTTATTCGGTATTGCAAAAACCAATCCTAAGATCAGTGCTAAAGGATCTAAAGCTGCTGGCCATGAATCTATTGGCTCAGCTTCTTTTTCTAACCAGACACCATTTGCTAACTCATCCCCAATTCCAAGTCCGTCAGCAAATTTGTATGCATCTTTCCATGCAGTTTTTGAAAGGCCTACTTCAAGCGCAGCTTTCCCCATGGATTGAGCATATTTTGACAGATTCTTTCGGTCGTCCAGACCCTCTAACCACTGGCGAAGGACCTTATCCCCATCGCCAAAGGATCTTCTCTCGTTTTTCGAAATATCAGATAGCCAATTTTGTTCTTGTTCGGCTCTTTCTGCATCTGATAGGCCTAGTTGTTTTTGCAACACCTCGAGCATTATAGCGCCATCTCTAGATAACGCTCCATCGGACCATGCTAATGCAAGGCCGTGCTCAAAAGGAGTGGGAGGCAAAAATCATCCTCCAATTATTTCTCTGACTAACTGGAGGTGCCTCTCAAATGATAAGCCAAGCTCCTTTCGTTTTCTAGCCAACAATTCAACCTCTGAAGGATCTAATATGTCATCTACCCAAACAGTTTCCAGAAGCAACTTGTATGTCGACTCTTTTGTAGGTGCACTGTTCGTGTTAAGGTTACTAATATCTGGGGCATCATTTGATTCAAAAGTTATAACAGTATCATCGCTAATATCAATTTCATCGGATAAAACCGACAAAGGGTCATCCTCATCTTCAAATGCCGATAAAGCATCTTTCTGCGTTGTGTTCATCGATTTTGTGCCAATTTCAAGTTCTTCAAATGGGTCAATATCTTCTTCCTCATCCTGTTGTATTTCCTCTGTTTCAAAGGGGTACATTCTTGCCACCTAATATAACAATAAATCTTCTAGTTATTGAAACCATGTATTTGTTCATCTACATCTTAATGGTAAATCAACAGATGATTAAGTTTGAAAATCGAACGCTTCAGCATCACCCATGAGACGAGTATTCGCTATGCTGCTAATACTCTTTTTTGTTGGGCAAAGCTACGCCCTTCCGTCCGGAATCGACGGCAGAGGCGATAAGGGTTGTTTGTGTCACGGAGGCGGTGATGACAGTACGATTGTAGAATTGGTAGGACTTCCAGATGTTTACAACTCTAGCATGAGTTACAACATTACAGTTTCAATCGACTCTCCAGTCGAACAAAATGAAGTTCAAGGCGGATTTAGATTATTAATATCACATGGTGAAATTATTGGGGAGAATTGGCAATATATCGATAATGGATATACTCACTCAACCGAGATAAACGATAGGAGGGAGTGGAATGCAGTTTGGATTCCACCTTCGGACAGCGATGTCCTCGCTACATTTGTTGTTCATGGAAACGCTGTAAACGGTGATGGCACCCCTCAAAATGATGAATGGAATTCTCAATCATTAGCAGTCCCTGGTCCCGATTACACGGGCGACATTGCGCCCCCAGAATTATCTAACTCCCTCACCCTTCCGCAAAAAATCGTCGGAGTTGTTGCCTTAATTCTGCTTCTAACTCTAACCTATTATGCCGTAAAGGACTAGTTTACAAATTCAATATTACGAGATTTTAAGGCTCTCAGTTGTCGATTTTCACTAGCACCGTGAATTTGTTCTGATCTCACACCAGTGAGGACAAGCATTACACGAATTTCCTCTCCAAGATTTTCATCCACAGCAGCTCCCCAAATGATTCTAGCATTGTCCGAGACCTTTTCTTGGATTAATTTAGCACATTTCTCTGCTTCACCTAGAGTCAAATTTTCTCCACCCACTACGTTAATTAGAGCTCCTCTAGCATCTGAAACATCCAACTCTAGTAACGGAGAGTGAAGTGCTTCGAGTGTTGCAGCCTCTGCTCGTCCCGGTCCACTTGCGGAACCTAATCCAATCATAGCAACGCCCGATCCGGAGTTAATCACTGCCTTTAGGTCCTCAAAGTCGAGATTGACCATGCCGTCTGTTGTGAGTAGTTCAGTTACTCCCATGATAGCCCTGACAAGTAATTCGTCTCCAACCCTAAATGCGCTGGCTAGAGGTAAATCCCTGACACCCTCGATTTCTAGTAATCTCTCGTTTGGTATTACTAGGATAGTATCGCAGAACTCTCTGAGTCTCTCTAGTCCCCATTCTGCATTTTGTTTTCTAAGACTTCCTTCGGAATTGAACGGATAGGTGACAACAGCAACAGTCAGCGCCCCTTGCTCTTTTGCTAATCTTGCGATATGTCCAGCAGCACCAGTGCCTGAGCCGCCACCCATCCCAGCAGTTATGATTGCTAGTTGCGTGTCTTCTGTGATTTTCTTTAGAGCATTCTCGCTTTCCAAAGCTGCAGCCTCTCCTTTTGTTGGATCTCCGCCCGCTCCTCTGCCTCTTGCGGTTCTTCCAATGAGAGATTTATTTTCAAGTGGGCTCATCAGTAATGCCTGAGCATCGGTATTAATGGCATGACCTGTAACAAATCTGTTCTCAAATAGACCTTCTTCATGTAAACGACTTACTGCGTTACAGCCAGCACCACCAACACCGTAGACTTTGATTCTAGGCTGAAGGGACTCTAGCAGTCTACGCAACTCAGCATCATTGGAATCCATTTCCTCAATACTCGTAGGTCTGATAGTTGGACCTTCTTCTTCGTCCGCAAGTTCAAGCACGCGCTCGATAAGATGTCGCATGTGCCACATCCAGTTTACTACTAATTTGAAGGTGCCGCCATCTAATGGTGCCTAGAATGCGATTAGAATACTCAGATCTAATCTCGGAGTCCTTCTTCGCACACCTGGTAAACACATTCACCATCTGGTAGGTTTGGTGAGTCAACCAATCTGGCAATCCTTCTTCCACCCTTGGCTTTTCTAAGGTATAATCTGAATGTTGAAGCGTGGGCTAGAACGTGTCCACCGATTGGTTTTGTAGGGTCTCCCCACATTGCATCTGGCTTACTCATAACTTGGTTAGTAACTAGAACAAGAGCGTTGTTAACGTCTGCTAACTGCTTCAAATCTTTTAGGTGCCTGTTTAATTTTTGTTGTCTGTTAGCCAACATGCCTCTGCCAACGAACTCAGCTCGGAAATGACTTGTTAGTGAATCAACGATAATCATCTTGACATTAACCCCTCGGCTCATTCGCTTTATTTCCTCAGCTAACAGCATTTGATGAGCAGAGTTGTATGCTCTTGCGACATGTATTCTTTCTAAGACGGCTTCAGGATCTAAACCATGTCCTCTTGCCATCTGTGTGATTCTTTCAGGTCTGAAAGTATCCTCAGTATCAATGTAGAAAACATCGCCATCAAGTCCGCCCTGTTCGATAGGCATTGTGCAATTAACCGCCAACTGGTGACCAATCTGTGTTTTTCCAGATCCAAATTCTCCATATACTTCAACAAGGGACTGAGTTTCAAAACCACCCGCTAGAAGATCATCGATAGATTGGACCATGCTGGACAATTTCTGAACTTCTCTTCTTCTCTCTAGTAGAGCAGATCCTGACACGAAACCGCCAATGTTTGCCATTTTCTTTGCAGCTTGTATTATTTTTCCAGCAACTGCCTCTCCCAGTTCTGCTTGCTCCGCAAGATCGGGTGGACTCATTACTGCTAGCGCTAACAATTCGTCAAAGCCAGCTTCTCTCAACTTTTCTGCGGTTGCTGGTCCTACGCCAGGGAGGTCTTCGATGCTAACTTCGGGCTCCAATTCCTCCTCCATGGTAATTACCTCTGCTTCAGGGGTCTCTTGATTCTTTTTCTTACTCGACTTGCTTTTTGCTGCCATGTAGCGATTGAACTAGCTTTACTATATCAAAGAAAGAATGTCTCCTTGATATACCCTTGAAAGTGGTAGTAGTTGAACCCATGTATTGTAATCAAGTCACTGCGAACTTGCAGTTTACTTTCACTTCACTTTTACTCTGGCCTAGGGTTTGTAGAGTCTTCAGAACCTTCTGCATAAGCAATAGTCACGTCATTGGTGACATTTATGTCGTCGCTATTTTCTCCAACCTCAACGGTGAGTGTCCATTCCCCTTCAACTAGATCTCGGGTTGTGTAATCCCAAGTCTGTGATTGTCCTTCACCAACCGTGCCCCCATCACTAGCAATCTGTTCATCTGTAGGGTTGTTAAGCGACCAAGTTACTTCTGAATTTGATCCTCCAAAGAATCCATTGTTTGGGTTTTCAGCGGTTGAGCTTAGTGTAATTCTTTCAGGGAGAGGGTCTCCATCTTCGCAGTCAGGAGTAGCATCGAAAGTCATTGTTGCTGAGCCAGTGTTTGATTCGGTCCATACAATGTGCATGTCTATGCGTACCTTCACCATTATGTCTCTGGAATTTCCGTCATCATCTTCAGCGGTAAGCGTAACGCTGAATACTCCGTGAGTCATCCATGTGTAGGAAATTACTGCATCATCAGAAGCATCACCTTCAACGGGGTCAGAACCGTCGTCTGGATCTAGTGTAATTTTTGAGATTGAACCGCTTGATGATGTTGTGTCAGCAAAATCGAAGGACAATTCAACTCCAGTTTTTGGACCAGTTTGTCCGTTGTTGTAGGATTCCTCAATCATGCCAGATGTGGTATCATAATACACGATTAAATCAATTGGTCCAGAGTATTCTCCTGAGTCTGCATCGTCCCCACCAAAACAACCAGCTAGGCTTGCACTGAGCAAAGTCATAATCACAGCCAGTAAACCGAAATTGGCCTTCATTATACAACCCTAAAACGTCCTTCATCAAAAACTTCCCGTCTTAAATTCACAATTTTTGGTCGGTGGGTTCAAGAATAGAGACCGTCGCGGTTGAATTTAGAGCGGGATAGGTTAGCATGGTTAGACCGACGGGCTCATAACCCGTAGATCGATGGTTCAAATCCATCTCCCGCTACCACACAACCATCTCAATTAGTGCTGTATGAGTGATAATCATGAGTTGGTACTAGTGAGTCAACAGCAGCTTTCATTCTTGCATCAGCAGCCTGCTCTTGGGACATGATTTCAGTAATTTCCAATTCAATTTTCCTTTGAGTTTCTCCGCCAAGAATATTTCCTACCCTTCTCGCGTCTGCTGGAGGGTTAGACCCGATTTGCAAAACGTAGGCCCCATTCATGCTTCTAACAGGTCCAGCAGAAGGGTATAACTTCGCTAATTGCTTACTGTAACCACATTGCTCAGCGACATCTAAAGCTGCGGCTAAGTGACCCGGCTGGAGTTTTTCACATTTTGCGAATGATTTTTTTGCAGCCGACTTCTTGTTAGCATTAGCATGAATGAAACCTCCTAGGTGGTAATCCGATGCTGCCAAATTTGGATCGTAGCTTCCGCTGGATTTGAAATATTTTTTCCTGTGTTTGTGCAACAAACCTATGGTCGACCTAGCCTGCAAGTACTTACCTCTACTATTCAATACAGCAGACAAGATTCTAAGCGCTCTAACAAGGATTTCTTGAACCTCATCACTGCGAGATTTCACTGCCATTAACTGGTCGACAAGAGCGGATGCCATCACCTCGACTCGCTCGCCCCTGCCCTCATGGTAATACGCCTCTAATTGGCTAATTGCTTGGCCCGGGTCTGCTGCCCCAAACATGAGTATCAGCGGCTGTTATGTGGCATGAGGTTTAACACTTGGCAATCTTAGGCGTCAAATGTGACAGACAACAAATCTATCTTATCGGTGGGAGTAACAGGAACTCCTGGTTGTGGAAAAACAACATTCTGCAATGATTCGGGATTCAAAGTCATAGACTTGAATAACTATGCGGAAAGTCTAGGATGTTTAGAGAATACAGACAATTTTGGTGTAAGAGAAATGGATGTTGAAAGGATGACTGAGTTGTGGCAGTCACCAGCCCAATTAACGCTGTATGATGGCCATCTTGCACATCATCTCCCAGTAGATGCAATAATCGTTTTGAGATGTGAACCAGAAGAATTGAGGCTGAGACTTGAATCAAGGGGTTACAGCGAATCGAAAGTTCGAGAAAATGTTGAGGTTGAGATGCTAGGGGGTCCATGGAATGATCTGGTTGATGATACTCGCCCGATATTTGAAGGAGCCAAGGGCGCTATCGAATGGATAAATAATGGATGCCCAATTCACACAACTCCTGATTTAGCGGTCGATTGGCTTTCAAGACCATAAGGCACAAAGGATGCGGGCGTTCGAGTCGATTTATGGCGCTAGAGAAAGGTCGCAATCTGTTTAAGAAAATCAGCGATCCTCTTGTGTCCAAATTAGAGGGTGTAAACCCAGCCTTGTTAACGTGGCTGACTCTCCCTGTTGGTCTTACTTCGGCTTGGCTAATGATGAATGCTGGTAGTGGCCAAGATGGCGCAATTATGTTCATCGGAGCAGCGTTTTTTATGGCTACTGCCATGGCCTTGGACGGTTTAGATGGGAACCTTGCACGAGCAACTGGAAAAGTGACCCGATGGGGGGATTATCTCGATCATACATTGGACAGAGTACTCGATGTCGTATGGATTCTTGCAATTGGATACAATGCTGTTTGGTTTGGACATGAAGAATTGGCATGGGCAGCAGCAATGTTCGCAATGTTTGGATCATATCTCGGCACACAAGCTCAAGCAGTCGCAGGAAGTAGAAATTATGGTGGGTTTAGTAGAGCGGACAGAATGGTTTTGACCTTCTTGGCACTCTTAGTCGCTGCAATCATGGCTTATCAGAACGCAGAAGCGTGGGGCGTTTGGAGGGGCATTGACATAAACCCAATCTCAGTCATAATCGCAATTTCCGGTCTTGGTGGATTGTACACATTTGTAATTAGATTTGTAAAAGCAAGAGCAGATTTACAATCCTTGGACAAATCCAAGCCTCTATCAACTACAAAGGGTAAGGAAAAGATGGATGAGTGAGATACAAGGAGTATTGGGATTTTCCGAAAGTAGGCCAGATTCACACCGCCTACGGCGGTATCCTCATAACCAAAATATGGAAAGGATACAATTGATGACTGGCGATACGCTAAACTTTGGGCGCCGCAGAACGGCTTATTTTGTCCTCACAGTTCTTGTGATTTCCATGATTCCACTAGTGTCAACAGCTAGTGCTGACCAAGGCATACCAGCCGAATTACAGGCTCAGGACATTTTAGCAGAATTTGATGAAGTCAGTGAAACAACTACCGTGACATGGCGAAATATTGAGCAGTCAGGCGGAGATGTCGACCTATTCGAGGAGTTATGGGATGCAACATATCATGTCTATCGCAGCGACAGTCCAATCACTTCTTCAAACGTGATGTCATTAACACCATGGCATACAGTAGATGCATGTCTAAAGAACCCAATAGGTAATGACCCTTGGAATACAAACCCCAACAAGTGTCGAGGTTCAGCAGGGAACCACCCTGGTCATTCCGCCACATTCCAAGTTGGTGCAGGAACGGATGGACTCTTCTTCTATGCAGTGGTTACTGAGTTGGGTAATGGTAACATGACTACAACACTTACTGTGAATGCAAGTCTTGTTTACGAACCGATTGCAGAAATTACCACACCTATTCGCTCCCCTTACAACATCGATGCTGAATTCAACCCGGGAACAAGTTCCACAACTGTCCAATGGATAAACTACAACTCAGTTAACCCTGTCCTTCCAGAGGATGGCGATGATGCACTAATCATACACGTCTGGCGAACTGATTATCGAGTCGACAGATCAAACGGGGAGAATCTGTTGTTGAGTGAAACACCGATAGCAGTTTTATCCTCAACCGCCACAGAGTATGAGGCAACAGTCCCTCCAATGACCAACAGAGAAGTGTTCTACTCTGTCACTTACCTACTACCAAACTGGACGTCTGAAGGCTTAGACTACGAAGACATTAGATTCTTATCAAATAATGCGATGGATGACGCAGTCCTAGAAGATAATACTCCTCCAGTCAATGTTGACGACACTGAAGCAATGTTTGTATCAAACCAGAATGGAACAGGTGTCACCACAATCACCTGGTCTCAAATATTTTCAGAACAAGGTGAAAAGTATCTGATATACAGGCATGGAGAATACTTCAATTCTACAAACGACCCATATGCCCAGTTAATCGGCACAGTAGATGAATCTGCACATGTAAACGATATGTTCTCCTACAATTACATGGTTCCATACAACACATATGGCGATTTCAGTTATTGCGTTGTTGTAGTTGACCAATATGGCGCCTACAATACAGAGATCAGCCAGCAATCCTGTGATTTGGTATACGAAGATTCTGACCAAGATTGGGTTAAGGAACCAACAAATGTCAAAGCCGAGTTCATCGGTAACGGTACCACTAGAGTAACCTGGACAGATCAAGTAGGTATAGAAGGTGAAAGATATCACATCTGGCGAGGTAGCTGGAGAGTGCAAGGTCCTGAGTTTGTTGCAAACTCGTCTCTAATTTGGATGGGCAGCGTTCCAGATGGTGTAGAACAATTCGATGTTCAATTACCGTCAGATTTGTCAGTTACTAACACACACTATTTCGTTACCAGTGAAGCTCTGTATAACTGCATAGGTTGCGACGAGCCAGTGATGTATGAGGAACTTGTTCAGAATTGGGATGGGCCAGTTGTAGAAGATACTCAATCACCATCATACGCAAGAATCAGCGATATTGTGATGCTTGGAGACCTCAAGGTAGTAGACATAGAATGGATTAACTCCGCACAGGAAATAGGTGAATCATACTACCTATACCGCCATCTTGGCGACCCGTTTGGAGACTCAGAATTTGCAATTTCTAACTACACTGATGAAGGTTGGGAGTTTGTCGAAGGACCAATTCCGGAGAATAGCATGTCCACCATGATTAGGCAAATCCCAGTCCCAGACCTTGTTGAAAGAGATATTTGGTATGCGGTAATAGTTGAGGATTCCTTTGGCAACATAAATCCAACAATACTGCCCGGTGCTGGTGCAAATGCACTGATGGTTTCTGAGGATACTCAACCTCCTCAGATATCGTATGAGATTGTTGACGAAAACAACGTTCCTCTTAGTCAGGATTCACTAGTTAGTGGGGATTACAAATTAAAAATCGAAGTTTCTGAAACCCTCAGCGAAGAGCCTATGCTAAACATCTCAACATCCACCGGCGGGTCCCTCACAGGTGGCAGTGAGGCAGCAATGGTCTTGCTATCTCAAAACACAAATGATCCAACAAAAGGACCAGAATACTTCTATGATTTTGAGATATCATCCTCTACTGTTGCCGGTGCTATGATGATAAAAATCAACCTGACAGACATGTCTCTCAATACCGCGGATAGGGAGATATTACAATACGAGATTGATGCGAGGTCGCCCACAATCCAGATATTTAGTCCGACATCAGATGATGATGGGGATAGCAATGGTGAGTATGGTTCATTATACCTCTATGGAGAAGAAATCAAGATAGTAGCAGGAGCATACGATGATGTTGGAATAGTTTCCATGCAGATGCGATTCGTGCAGAATTACGGGTCTGAGCGAAACCCAGCAATTACTGAACCTTGGAGAGATGCAACGGGGGTAACGATTACAGAAGACGGAGATTGGATTATGGAGATGGCGTTCTCATCAGGTAACTTTGAACCTGGTAAGCACGAAGTTTCTGTTAGGGCTACTGATGTAGCTGGCAATCAAAGAATCTCAAAGGTAATATTCATTACAGACAATTGTATTCATGATGACTTTGGAGAGACTATTTGCTCCTATACAAATCCTGTCCCAGAAGATCCTGGGGTTATCTACCCTGAACTCAATGCAACAGATCCACCTTACATGATAGCATGGGTAACCGCAGGAATTTCCCTTCTCGCAGTTATGGTCTCTCTAATCGTAATATCTACTGCTATGTCTGGACCAAAGAAGAAGAAAGGCGATGATGATGACGAAGATGATGACTGGATGAACGAATTCATTGGAACATCAGCTGAGCCTGATATGGCAGTTATAACAGGAACTGCACCTCAAGCCCAACAACAGCAAGCTGTAGAAGTTGAGGACGACGATCCGTTCGCAGTTAACGTAGTCCAGCCAAAACGAAGACGTAAGAAAGCCGAGGCAGAAGCTGAATCTGATGACGAGGATGAGAGACCTAAGAGAAAGCGTCCAAATAGACCTCGTCGCACCCCTGGCCGCAGAAGACCAGCTAAGCGTGATAGGAGTTGATAGCTATGTCTGAGACTCCAAAAATTGGGGTTCTACAAGCATTCTCGCCCTTTGAGAATAAATTAAATTGGCTTTTAGTAGCAGTTCCAGTGACAATTTATTTTTCTTTGATTTCAAAAAATACCGAAATGAGTTTCGTATTTTCAATGATAGCAATTATGCCCCTAGCTTTGCTTATGGGTCATGCAACCGAAGAAATCGCTTTGAGAACTAGTGAGTCAATCGGCGGATTGCTAAATGCAACATTTGGCAACGCTGTTGAGATTATAATTGCAGGGTTAGCGATCTACACCGCAGCAACGCAGGCAGATCAAGCTGAGACGATGATTATCGTTGTTCAAGCCAGCCTAATTGGTAGTATTCTTGGTAATCTTTTGTTGGTTCTAGGCTTAGCATTGCTTTGGGGTGGTGTTAATCACCGAAAGCAAACCTTCAATCAGCCTGCACTCAATATGAGTGGTTCATTGATGTTGATAGCAGTTCTTGCAATGCTAATTCCAGCTGCTGTAAAGATTGGAGGTGGCAAGGTCGATGACATAGTTGAATTATCACGTTATGCAGCCCTTGTTCTCCTGGTAATTTACGGGCTTGCATTACTATTCCAGTTGAAGACACACTCGCACATTTTTGCGTCTGATGAGGAGGGCCATCATGAAGAGCCAAAAATGACTAACAAAGATGCTTGGACACTACTAATTCTAGCGACAGTTCTTGTAGGTTGGATGGCTGAAATATTAGTACATTCGATAGATGATGCAGCAACAGAGCTAAAATTACCTACCCTTTTCATTGGAGTCATTCTGTTACCATTCTTTGGTAATGCTGCTGAACACTTTACTGCAGTAATTGTAGCTGGTAAGAATAAGATGGATCTATCTCTAGCAATAGCCATTGGTTCCAGTGTTCAAATTGCAGTATTTGTAGCCCCTTTGATGGTTGTATTCGCATGGTTGATGGGTGTAGATTTGTCTCTTGAATTCGGTCCTCTGGAAACAGCAGCCACATTCATATCAGTGCTTGTAGCAAATTCTATTCTCAGGGACGGGACAACCAATTGGCTTGAGGGAGCAATGCTTCTAGCATGTTACATAATTCTAGGCTTGAGTTTCTGGATGATGTGAGTAAATGGACTTAAGCGGCGAATTTTGGGGTCGCTTCGATACATGGGCTGGTCCGTCTTTTGGAGTATTTCTCTTTGCAATCGGTGCTTATTTGATGTACAAGGGTGCAGAAAAAATCAAGCTATTTTCCTTCCTCACAGGTTGTGCAATTGGCCAAATTTCTAGCGCACTATTATTCGATAATTTGAGTGATTTTATTGACCTATCAGAAGGTGATTTTACATTACTGGTAACTGCTCTTTGTGGATTTATCATGGTCATTGCGGTTAGGCTGATGTCCTTAGCAGTCACAGCATATATCTCGCTTCACGTAATGTTATGGATTGTTTCAATGGTTGAAGCCAATGGCTATGATGTCGGGACGGAATTGATTGGAGGAATTCTCGTTGGTGTTTCATTTTTCATCAATCGATACTTGCGAAAAAATCTGTATCTGTTTGGCTCAGCTGCACTAGGCACATTGATGGTAATTTACGGCTATCTTGTAATGAATGGAGAAGTTCCTTCACAAATCAGCATAATGAATCCAACAACCCAACTTATTGGACTAGCTCTATTTGTAAATTCGGTTATGATTCAGAGAAAGGTTCTCAAGGATTCAAAGTCGAGAAAGGAGGAATCAAGAGAACAAAAGCGTGAAGAAAAACGTCAACGCATAGAAAATGATGCTCATGGAAGAGGACGATTCTTCGAACCCGATATCTTAACTCAAGCTGCGATTGATGAGCGCAATGAATGGTATGAAGAAAGCTTCAACCTAAACCGAAGCCGCCGCAACTATTGACAACCTGCATAGTGTGTTTTTTTCACAACTGTGAGTAATAGTCGTTGACTGTGTCATTGAATGTTTCAAGGAGCTCTTGTTCATTTAGAGTCTTGATTTCTCCACCTTGCATTATGGGCGCGCCATCTACCCATAGGTCGAGACATTCTCCTCCGTTGTAGATTAGGTTGGAGATGTGCCTCTCGTTGTCCTTGCCATAGGGGCTCATTCGAATATCGTTCAAATTCCACACTGCCCAATCTTTACTCTCGACAGTAGCCATAGCGAATGCTTCCTTGGCCAGAAGTGCTGAAGCATCCCAGTGATCATGACGCTGAACCAAGCAGGACAATCTTGCTTCAACAGCCATATCTAAGCCAGAACCACTCGATGCAGGTCCGTCAGTGCCAAGCCTAACCTCAACTCCCGCTTCTTTGTATGCGGGAAGAGAAGCAGTTCCTCCACATGCTAACTTCATGTTAGAGGAGGGGCAGTGCGCAAGGACGAGATTTCTTCTTGCCATAGTTCGC
>PAOW01000036.1 GCA_002710015.1 Methanobacteriota archaeon
AACGAGGATGGAACACTAACTCAGGAAGAGATCACTTGGTTAACACGAAGATCGAGAGACGGATTTGGTATTATAACGACCGCAGCGGCTCACGTTTGTGAGTTCGGTAAAGGATGGAAAGGAGAAATGGGGGTGTGGAGTGATAACCACGGTCCAGGATTGAAGAAATTAGCTTCTGGTTTGAAAAATGACGGATCTCTAAATCTTGTTCAGATATTCCATGGTGGAATGAAGGCTCCATCTGAATTGAACAACAGAATTCCTGTTTGTCCCAGTGGAATGATGGATAAGTCAACTGGCGAGTTAGTAGCAAGAAAACTTGAGTTGGAAGAAATTTACGAGCTAATCGAAAAATTTGGTGATGCAGCAAAAAGGTGTGAAGAAGCTGGGTTCGATGGAGTGGAAATTCATGGTGCTCATTCTTATCTGATATCTCAATTTCTTGGATTGAAAACAAATCGGAGAAGTGATGAGTTTGGAGGAAGTTTAGAAAACCGATTTAGATTTTTGAAAGAAATAATACTTAATGTTCGTAAGAAGACAAGCGAAAAATTCCTAATTTCTGTCAGAATTTCTCCAAAAATTAGCACCATTGATATTTCTATAGAAGATAGTATAGAGGTAAGTAAAATGCTTTGTGAGATGAATATAGATATGTTTCACCTATCCTGTTGGAACGCCTTTGAAAAATTAGAAGATGGACAAAACTTGACCGCTCTTTTCAGACCGTTTATTCCACAATCCATAGCATATATCTCGACTGGAGCCATCTGGTCAACTAGTGATGCTAGATGGTTAATGCAGCAGGGTGCTGACTTCGTTGGCGTCGCTAGAGTAGCGATAGCCCATCCAGATTGGGCTAAAGGTTTGCAAGATTCAGGATATAACCCAAAGAGGCAGCCATTCACTAGGGACGAGTTATTGGAAGCTGATCTTAGCACTGTTTTTGTCGATTACATGTCTCAATGGAAAGGTTTCGTCTCTGATTGAAATGGAATTGAACAAATAAAATGAATAAGAATATTCAAGCAGAGGTTGGTGCCTCTTCTTCCTTTTTCCCTCTCAGTGATTTTATCCATCTGAACAATATTCTGGAGAAAACCATGGAAAAGGCTAGGAATACAATAGACCACCACCAGGGTCCATCAGATTCGGTAGCTAATAGCCATGTAACAATGAGAATTATTGTTCCATAAATGGCTCTGAAGATGGAGAAGAAAAGAAAGGATTGGACAAGTGTATTTGAAGATAAATCCTGCACTTCCTAACCACTCATCCTATGCGAAAATCAAATCTGTAATGAAGTTTTGTTCCTTAGGCGTTCGTATATGATATAACACCCAACTACTGTTATAATCGCTAGACCAAATACTATGTCCCAACCCATCTTGAAAACCAGTCTTGGTAGGTTTGGCGAGATTGATAGCTGTATCGCTAGCATTGAAATACGAATTGCTAGTATGTAGAAGGCAATTGACAAATCCCAGCCTTCTCTACGGAATAAGTTCCACCACAGAATGCCAATCATGACTACTGGGCCCGCTCCCATAAAGCCAACCCAAGTATTACTTGGAGACAGTCTATCACCTATGTATCCACCTTTCAGGAATAGATTACCGGGGTCTATATCTCTTGTGTGTAAAATACCATCTGTCTGACCCAGTGATGCCCACCAAGTAAACCACATTCCTATCGGTATTATTCCGACTAAAATTAGACGACTCAATTCTTGATTGAAGTTTGAATTGCTCTCCTTAAGGAAGCTCCATTCTTTTTCTATGAAGGACTCTACACAACCAAACATTAGCATTGAAACACCTCCACCCCATGCTCCCCAACTCATTGTCGCCCAAGCAAATGCGCAGTATTGGAATACAATGAACGAATATTTATTATTCAAAAATTTCAGTATTATTGATACTGTAACTCCGACAATCAAACCAGAAATCATAACCCAATCTACGCTGTTGGAATCTTGACTGACAAGAACTGGTATGGTTGCCATAACGCTTGAAATTGCTATCCCAGTTACTAAACTCACATCTTTGTTCCTCGCAGTGTAAATTAGTGTCAGATTGAATGCTATTGCAACTGACCATACCATTGCGTCTGGCTCGTAAGATTGTGTATACATAACCATAAATCTAGTTGCAGACACCCCATATACTCTGTAATCTGAGAAAAATATTGTTGCAATTAATAATAGCAAAAACGGATACAGAAGCAAGACAGAGGTGGAGGAGGGATTCCTTTCTTTAACTGCGTATGTCTCTTTATTGAGCACAAAAGAAAGCCAAATAGGGAACATCAAAATCGTAAATCTGGTCTCAGGGAAGATCAATGCAAATGTGAATACACCCACAAGTGTCCACATTACTTTGTCCGTGGCGAATTCTCTTTTTCTCACAGACTTGTATGCAAGGTAGAATGCAGCAAGTAAACCGATTAGTCCCAACGGATAGTAAATAACTGCCAACCAATCTCTATTGTTTGAAATAAATGCGGATACAGCAATAATTCCAACTAAAGAGCCTATGACATATTGGTTCTTTTTCCTATCTTGTGATTGGGTTTTGTAAAATTTTGATGCAGCAAAAGCGACCAGACCTACTGATAATATGGAAATGATCAGATCTGTGTTTCTTATTCCCATCTCATCCTCAGGTAATTTATCCCACTCGACCTTGTCGGTAGTTAATCCTTCGACGTAATAGTGTCCTTCGGCCTTCATCCAATTGTTTCTTGCAACAGCAGCATCCCAGTTCCATTGGTTGTATGCAGTTCTTTTTTCTTCACTTAACTCGAAAGCATCTAAAGGAATCTTTCCATGAATAGCCCAAGGCAAATCTAGTCCGAAAATAATCGATGGTAATGTTGCTAAATCCCTTTGAGCAACATCCTTCACAGTTACGCCTTTAGCAACTCCCGGTCCCCACATAAAACCTGCAACTTCTCTAATGATGTCCTCAGGAGAACCGTGCTGGCCAGTGTCGGTAAGGCCATGGTCTGACGTAACGAACACGGTCCAATTGTCCGGAACGAGTTGAAACATTAATTCTAATTCTGTATCAAGCCATTGCAATTTTTTTTCATATTCAAAAGAGTTCTTCGTCATGTATCTGTGGCCGACACTATCCAATCCAGATAGATGAGCTATGATGACATTTGAGGGAGTATCAAAACCGACAGGTGTGTCTCCTTTCAACCAAGATCTCAAGGTTACAAATGCTTCCTCATCTCCTTGATAATAATCTGCATGGCCATATCTATGCTTTGAAAATGGAACTTTGCTACGGTCTGGGTAGAGATCTTTCCAAACATAATCACCAAGAATTCCCAACTGATAATCCTCATGTTCACTTACCAGATTCCATCCGTCTGGAGTACCGGGATGAGTAGGTCTGAAATTTTGTAATGCTTCGTTCGGTCTAGACGGGACTCCAGTTGCCATTTCTTTAACACATATAGCAGTCATTGTCATGGGATTAGTTAAGATTTCAAGATATGCCCCTCCCTGAACTCTCCTATTCAGATTTGGCATAAGTTCAGGATCGCTCATCATATCCTTCCTTCCACCATCAAGAACAACGAATAGCATTCCATCACTCATTGCTTCATCAGGATAAGGATTTTTTTCCATACCTTCTGTTGGGACTGGCGCATCGGAAACAATGTACGAACCTGTAACTAGGAGGGATGGTATTGCAATTATTGCGACTGCAATAATGGCTTGGCGCAGTTTTGCATTTTCGAGCATCCCACTCACCCTTTCTACTGTCATTTGCCTACGGCTTTATGATTTGCCAAGAAATTTAAGGAAAAAATGCTACTATTAGGTCTAACTAGATTAGCGGTTCGTAAAATTAGGTTTTTCTAGAAAGTATAATATGGATGAAATAAAGGTCACACTGCAAGGCAGCCGGGATAAAATTTTTTCGTCTGACCTAAAGGTGGTTGCATGTCAAATATCATAGAAAAAATGAATCAGGCCCTTGGCCTAGAAATTAGAGCAATAAACATGTATGCGCATTACGCAGCATACGTAAAAGGAATGCACAGATTACAACTAGAGCCTATGTTTCAAGGAGAGGCTTCCGAATCGATGGTTCACGCAGCTACAATTCGCAATGCAATTGTAAAACATGGAGGAGTCTGTGTTACAGAGCGAGATTCTCATCCAATAACTCACACAGGAGACTACAGAGAAATGCTACAATATGCCCTAGAAACTGAAGTCAAGGCATCTGAAACATATGGAGATTTACTACTCACTCTTGAGGATATCGATGACAGGGAGTTATATGACGCAGTAGAGCAAATTTATCTTGCTGAATTAAGGTCAGTAGAAGAGATAAGGATGCTTCTTGAATAATCGGATGTTTGAGTTTCAATATTATTATCAGTAAACCCAAATAGTCCTATTTTGGACAGAGTGAAACTGTTCATGGTATCTGCTTAAGCGAGTGGAAATTTAATGGACAATTATCTATTGGAGTAAAATATGGCGAGAAAGAAATTGGCTGCCCTGCATGCGCTGCTAATCTTGTCATTTGCCCTGTCAGGATGCATTTCTGAAAATAATAAATCCAATTACTCCAGTGATGATAGCAGCCCGGGAGTTCCAGAATATTTTGAAGACGGTATCTTCACATGTCTCGATCATGACAATATGACACGATGTTGGCAAACGCACATCCCCGAGAATTTAGATCAAACAACCTCAGTTCCCCTGATTGTTGACATGCATGGATTTGGCTCAGATTCTACCGAACAAAAACACATGTCGGCTTTTGATACAATTGCCGATGAGGAGGGTCTCATAGTTGTTTATCCCGATGGAGATTCTAGTGTTGACAAACTAACTGGTAACATCAATCAAGCTTGGAATGCCGGATGGTGTTGCTCGCATTCCGTTAACGAAGATATCGATGATGTTGGTTTCATTGAGAAGATGATTGAGGTTGTAATTGAAAAGTATAACATCGACACAAACAGAATTTATGCATCTGGTTGGTCTAACGGTTGTGCTATGTCACAAAGACTTGCTATGGAATCAAGCCACATATTTGCAGCAGTTGGGTGCATGTCGATGTATCTTCTTACCGAGCATACTGCAAACTATTCCCCAATACCTATTATGGAAGTACATGGATTTTTAGACCAAGTTGTTCTTTATGAATCGACTGTATTGAGTGTTCCATGGAATAAAGAAATGTGGAAAAATCCTGAAGCTTATGATACTGGAGCAATCGAGAATATATTCGAGTGGAGTGAACTAAACAATTGCACGGGTGGATTGGAAACTTACGAGGCTAACCCATTATACACAGTTCAAGGATTTTCAGACTGTGAAAATGATGCTCAAATTCGACTCATGACTATCTATGCTGCTCAGCATAACCCGTATGCCAATAATCCCATCAAAGACGATTACATTGTTTTTCAAGGGACTCAGGGTCTTGTCGAATCCAGTCAGATAGTCTGGGATTTCATAAGCCAATTCTCAAAGACAGAACTAGTTTCTTGAGTGCCACATCTGGCTAATCAAGTTATTCGAAAAACAAAACTTGTTGATTTGTAGTATTATTTTTCTTAACTAAGATATTGGCCAGGATTCAATCAATCATTAAATTACGAAAACAAAATGAAGAGATTTATTTATCTGCTATCGACAAGACCAGACATTATGGGCTCAAAGGACGAGGCGCTAGGACTACACGGCACCTTTGTGCCCAATAAATCACAATCAATTCACAGATGGTATCCATACGTTGAGGGGTTTTCCAACGAATTTGTTTCCTCATTGCTAAATGAATTTGCAATTAAAGGACAAACAGTTTACGACCCATTTGCAGGAACTGGTACGACAGTTTGCGTAGCACAAAACCTCGGTATGAAAAGTGTGTATTCTGAAATAAACCCGTTTATGAGATTGGTTATTGAAGCAAAGACTAACCATGCCAACAATGTAATTACAGATATTGAAAGTATGTCAGAGTATTTTGAAAGGGTTACATCGCATGCGACATCTCATCCTATATCTCAAAAATCAGCCATTCAATTACAAACAAAAGCATTTGGTAAGAGTGAAATATTTTCAGGCAAAGACCTCATAGAAATAATTTCGATTAAAGAATCTTTGGCAGAATTAAATCCGGATAATGAATCATTTAAGGCAATTGCAGACATGGCCCTAGGCAGCATTGCTGTTGGTTCCAGTAATATGATTAGAAGGGCAGACCTTAGAAAAAGAAAAGCAAAGGAATTTAATTTGCCTAATTATTCCGTGATAGATTGTTTTAAGGAAAAGTTAAACCAGATACTGAATGACTTGCGAGAACTTACAATAACAAAGGAAGATTTTCGTCCTAAGCTACTTGGCAACAGTGCTTTAGTCAGCCACGGAGAAGACATGGTTGATGTTGTGTTAACTTCGCCACCCTATGTAAATGGCACAAATTATTTCCGAAATACAAAGATAGAATTGTGGTTGACGGGTTTCATCCAATCTACCAATGACCTACGGGATCTTCGGGATAAAGCGATGGCAGCGGGGATAAATAGCGTTTCTAAAAGAGGTAGAGCCGCATCCAAAATAAAGTCTGTGGAAGATATTGCAACTAAGATAGACGCAATAGTTGTTGAAAACGGAAAAGACAAGAGAGTACCTGAACTAATAAGAAGATATTTTTCAGACACTATTCTTTGGTTAGAGAATTCCTATAGGTTGCTTAAGGAAGGGGGGAAGATAATAGTAGATATAGGGGACTCGTATTTTTACAATATCCACGTTCCTGCTGATAGACTCCTACTGGAAATTGCGGAGAGTGTAGGATTCAGACATATTGAGACTCGATATGTCCGAGATAGGCACTCAAACAACGGAAAACCTCTCAAACAGGTATTGCATATCATGTCAAAATAACTTTCTTCTTATATTGTATTCTGAGATAATGTCGATACGTGTTTTTTTAGATGACGAGAACGGTTTAACAAGAGCCTTGATCAACTGTTCTCCCGCTACCTTGCCATCGTGGATTCTCTGCATTTGTGGAGTGGTCAGTAATTCTTCAAAGAGCCAATCGAGGCCGTTTTCAATGATATCAATTACTTCCTCATTGGGGCCTTCGTCAGCCATCTCGACCATAGATAATCCTGTTATCGATGAAAGTTGCTTAAGTTGTCTTTCAGAGTAGAATATTGAAGGTGGATTACCACTTTTGGCAATATTGCAGTCACCGCATAGGCAAGTAGCGGTCGCATCCAAGGGCCACAGCATCATCAGAGGCCTTGTATGATCTAGATGCATATCTCCGGGATTATCAATCGCCTTATGACAATTGAAGCATTTACGGTCGAATTTATGCCAGATGTCATCCGTAAGTTCGGAACCATATTGGCTCCTATATACGAGCTGGGGAGTTCCTTGGTAGATATGCTCCAGAAGTAGCTCGATATGCCTACGCCTTGCGCCATCCTCCTTCATTTGTGCGGAGGTTCGCTGAGGGTTATGGGCGGCATTTACCTCAAACTTCTTACAAAATCTGCATTCCAATTGGAAGCCATATGTCAGATCAATATCATCTTCTCCCTGTCTCGATTTAAGCAGTCCAAAGCCCCCGTGTGTGCAAGGAATTCTGTGCTTAGCAATGCAGTGATTGGTAAAAGCCAAGTGATGACGCTCTGCATCGGGATTATAGGAGTCATAGTTGATTGGCAGATAACGTGCACAGCGATTACACTGTTTGAGAATAATAGGAATTTTACCATCCACTCGATGGAGCTGGCCGCCTTCTATCACAGGGGCGTTAGAATCGCTCGTGAAGAAATGGGCCTCTGGACTAAATTGATGCATGTTGCCCAGAAGGTTCGATCTAGCACTATCCAAATGTCTGTGTCCGATCTCTCCAGAGGCGTGGTCGTAGAAGCATATATTTGAGTCCTCAATGGCCTCGAAAACTA
The DNA here is from genome assembly GCA_002710015.1 of Methanobacteriota archaeon. Taxonomy (GTDB): domain Archaea; phylum Thermoplasmatota; class Poseidoniia; order Poseidoniales; family Poseidoniaceae; genus MGIIa-K1. The sequence continues at coordinate 7,963 of PAOW01000036.1, forward strand.
CCTTGATTGAGGTATCTTTTCCACCCTCCCACATCGACCCAAACTTCGACCAAAGCCCAGATGGCGCGATCTTCAAGGTTTTCTTCTGAAGACCCGAAAGACTGACAGAAATTTCACCTTGGTACCAGAAGTATCCTCCAAATCCGGACCATCCACTAGCCTCATTGACATCAAAGATAAGGCTCATTTTTTCGCCCTTTTCTAACCTATAACACTCGTTAATACCTTCTACGGCATAGTGCCCACCAGTGGCGTTCTTGTGGCTGTGAAATCCAGAGACTCTAGTGGCGCTGCGTCGCCTGCCGGACCATTCTTGTTTTCCCGGCAACTTTCGCTCGGCCATAGAATTACTAAATTGGCGTTAGGTTATTAACCCTCACAATAGTATTGCTATGTAGGGAGGTTGAAAGTTCTATGTTTGAGGAAAAGATTCGAGAATTTGAAAAGAATTTATATCACAAAACACCGCCATACTCAAGCAGAAACTGGGGACATAATATGCACTCATTATGCTCATATCAGGGTAAGCTAAAGCCGGCAATTGCCCACCACCTAGTTCGCGAGTTCACTGAGCCAGGATGGCGTATTCTTGACCCACTATCAGGTAGTGGGACTATCCCTCTGGAAGCCGCATTGCAAGGCAGGACGGCTTACTCTAACGACTTGATGGAATTAGCGTACACTCTCTCGCTTGCAAAAGTCGGGTGGGGAGATTGGTCAGATGCTATGAATGTAAGGAATGACTTGATGTGCTTCATCGAAGAAAACAAATCAGATCAAGACATAACCAGATACTCTGATTGGGGTTTCAACGGGATGGTTCCTGAATACTACCATGATGATACATATAGAGAGATTCTCTGTGCTAGAGAATATATGCAGGATAATCCTGCTAAAACATGGGACAGATCACTAGTATACTCCTGTGTATTGCATTTACTTCATGGAAACAGGCCTTATGCGTTATCAAGAAACTCTCATCCTGTCACTCCTTTCAAACCCACTGGGGAGTTTGAGTATAGATCAGTCGAGAAAAGGTTGGATGAGAAAATGGAACGCGTCAGGAAATCTATGGAGAATACAAGTCATACTGCCGGAATAACAACAAACCAAGATTACAAGGACTTGAATTATACTGATCTTGATGCGATTATTACATCTCCTCCCTTTGCAAATTCTACTAGATTCTACATAGCCAACTGGATGAGAAACTGGATGTGTGGTTGGGAGCCTGAGGATTTCATGGCCCGGAGAGGCGATTTTATTGAAAAGCAGCAAAAGAAATCAATGGATGTTTACAGCGATTTCCTTGAAAAATCAGTCGAATGGCTGCGCCCAGGTGGCAGATTGATTTTGCACACAGGTAAGACATCGAAGACAAATATGGCCTTCGAAATCATCAATAGAGCTCCGTCCGATCTCAGGCTAATCCATTCATTCGACGAGTCCGTAGCTGGGGGAGAGAAGTTTGGGATACGTGATCAAGGAGCGACCACAGACCACCAATACACCTTCTTCGAGCGAGTCTGATCACTCCTTCCAGAGTTCATTAGGGACTTCTATACCGGTGTGCTTCTTCAGTTTCGCGAACTCCTTCGCCATAAACTCCTGTCCGCCTTTTTCTTTTTTCCATTGAGATATGAATTTCTCCATGTTGGAGGTGAATGTCTCGACAGTGTCAGGACACATAACTGGGCCACCACTGATAATCTCAAGATCGATTCCTGTCAGTTCTGAAAGACTTCTCAACTTCTCCTTGTTGTAAAATTCACTTGGCCACTTTCTATTCTTCTTCCCATTGCATTTGTTCTTCCCTTTGCCACACAGCAGAGTAGCGGTATTGGTTGTCAGGGGCCACCAGTAATAGATTGAACAAGTATGATCCAATTCATACTCACCACTACCCTTCTCAGCATTGATGTCGAGTTCCTCATCACAATTGAAGCACTTGTTCTCAAATCTCTTGAATATCGCCTTGATGTCCAATTTCTCATCTTTTCCCCTAGTGACTAACCCCCTTAGTCTACGATTGGTGGAACCTTCAATCAACTGCTCCCTGAGGCGATCAGGGTTGGTGGCCCTGTTGCGGATATTCTGACATTCCCTGCAATCGTCTTGGTGACCCGTTTTTGCAGATGAGCGCCTATTGAATTCAGATAATGGCTTAAGTTTTGGACATGTGCCATTTGGGTTGCTACAGAATTTGTGAGCTACTCCTTCTACATAGTGAATCTTCTGATAGCCACCTTTTCTACCAACCTTCGTGTATCGTTTCCTAGTTACACGGCGTGCAAGTACTCTCCGGCGGCGGCCTGATTTTTTTCGTGGCAGTGATATAATAATGAATAGGAAAAGTATAATCATGCAGACAATCAAATACCACATTTAACGATTTTTATCTATGTAAGCCTTATGAATTTAACGGATTGAGGATAATTGAAAGTAGATAATCGAACTCTCAAGTTTGACCGAATATCCAACTACTTTACTGGTGGACGCTGGGGGATTTGAACCCCCGGCCTCTTGAGTGCCACTCAAGCGATCTTCCAGCTGATCTAAGCGCCCGTTATGTGCTGTTATGCAACTATGCCCAAATGCACACCGATGATAAGACTTCTCAATCAGTAACCGGTGGGACCATCATGGACGTGGAGGAAATCCTTGCTGAGCTGATTCCTCAAGTTCCCCGAAATGTATTCACTAGATGGCTATCAGAACGTGTGTCGCTTACCTGGTTAGATCATGATGACGATAGGTTAGGAATGACAAGATTTGAGGAAGGCAACACTGAACTTGTTCGGCGTCGAAGATTGTCTCTAGACCCCGGAGAAATCACGATAGGTCTGCATCCAAGATTGCTTGAAGAACCGGAGTTACTACGCCATACATTGGCTCATGAACTCATACATGCTTCTGGTGTTCTAAATCACTCTAAGGAGTTACACAATGCCGTTGATCAAATAGCTCCAGGGGTATCAATTTCTAATTCACCCATGCTACAAGAAATGAGGGAACAATTCCTTAAACAGGCCAGAGTAAAATCTTGGCGATGTAGCAACTGCGGCTACGAGTGGAAACGGGCTACAATGGCCAAACCTTTGCGTTGCCACAAGTGTGCCAGACCACTGTAAGACTGATAGAGGGGATTCCCGCCCGCTTGGAATGGGCGTATAATGTAGCCTGGATATCATCTCGGCCTTCTAAGCCGATAACCGGGGTTCGAATCCCCGTACGCCCGCTTACATTCATAGTCAAAGAACACTAGATTATATGCCACAGTCATTGAGAGGTAATTGATAGAATGATTACATCTCGCAAAGTTAGGTCAATCATACCCACTAGAACAACTCTAGAGGGTGGCGGATTCAAGGTTCGCAGACCTGCTGCAATGGGCTCTTTGATGAGTCCGTTTTTGCTTCTGGACGAGATGGGTCCGACCGATTACGGACCTGGAGAGGCGGTTGGTGCTCCTTGGCATCCTCACAGAGGTTTTGAGACAGTTACATACCTGCTTGCAGGAGAAATGGAACACGAGGATAGTGTCGGCTCCAAAGGAACGCTGTCTCCGGGAGATGTTCAATGGATGACTGCGGGGAAAGGCATTATTCACTCAGAGATGCCAACATCGAAAATGATCGCTAAAGGTGGCTTAATTCATGGATTCCAGATATGGGTAAACCTACTTGCCAAAGACAAAATGATTGAACCAAGATATCAAGAAATATCTTCAAACGATTCAAATATCGCTGAAAACGAAGGTGTTTGGGCTAGAGTAATTGCTGGTGAATGCTTGGGAGTAGAGTCTTCAATTGATACTATGATACCAATCACAATGATTCATGTAAAGATGGACAAAGGAAGCAAGCTAGAAAAATCATTGCAAGATGATTTGAATTGTATGATTTATGTTTTCAAAGGTTCGATAGATATTGGCTGGATGACGGTTGATGATGGCTCACTTGCATTACTTTCAAAGGGATCTATAATAGAAGTAAAAGCTCGAGAAGAATCAGAGTATCTAATCCTTGCAGGACCTGAAATAAACGAACCAATAGCAAGATATGGCCCATTTGTGATGAATACACAACAAGAAATCAGGCAGGCCATAGATGACTATAACCGGGGAAGATTGGCTTAAATTTGTTAAATTGCGTTTGGGAAGTCCTCATATAGCAAGGGTTGGTCGGCGGACTGTTCACCATGAAGCGAGGTTCCAGAGCGTGGAAGAAGACTGGTAATCAGCGATGGAAGTGGCGTA
>PAOW01000037.1 GCA_002710015.1 Methanobacteriota archaeon
CAAGCAACCTTGAATGATACTAAAACTACTAATCCCATGCCACTAACATGACCCAAAGCATGGTTGCCATTTTGGAAACCTTGCGAGTCAACTTGGATACCGGTTCACCCCCATTTGTTAATTCAGGTGTTATTAACTGGTTAGGCCGAACATTCAATGTCTCTCCATATCATGCAAGATTAGGTCTAATTGAGGGAATGGAAATATGGACTTCAGGGTCTAGCTTTGCACCTTTGGATTTGGAAGGTGTAGAAAGGTGGTTAATCGATATACCTAGGGGAAGCCATCTCATAATCTGCAGAAACAAAATAATGTTCAATAAGTCTGAATTACCACACAGAGAAGGAATTGATTTGGTTTTCTGGAGCCATGATGATATTGCAAATTTTGTAGGTCACGCTGTTATTGATGGTATAATAGATGTAGGAATAAATGAAGAAAAAGTGACTGAAAGCGAAGATGGGTCTCTATTTCCTGGCAAAGGTCCCCACACATTAAAAGCAAAAAATGATTTTTCATCATTAGAAGAATACGAACTCGATATAAATCTCTCAAAACCAGTTTTACTGCCTGCGAAATTACATTTCGTTACAGGTGTGCTTCGTGGTCCTGAAGATATAGAGTTGGCTACGTGGGTGCTAAATTGTGGAGGTTTACATGTAATTGATGAAATCGAGATAATGGACAAGACCCCTCTGCTAAAACAAAAAGAAATGAAAATTGATGCTAATCCGAACTTTGTAGATCTCCTATCAGAAAGAAGAGTTCACAAAGACGGAATGGGTGATCTTCTAAGGTGGTATTATTTTGACAAAGAGTCAGAAAATGTTGAAACACATGACGTGTTAGTGCCCGCTTACATAGGAAACGATAACAATGACGAAGAGTGGATTTTTAATGCAGTTTTATCCAAAATTCAAAGAAACTTCTGAACAAAGGTTTCTTCAGCCATCGCTATAACCACCACTTATGCCCTCACGTGTGTTTTTTGGCGTAGGTTTGACGGCGATATTGCTCATGTCATTAATTCAAGTCCCAACAGATGTTGAATTAAGTGAAGAAAACGTGCTGCTAAAGGCTGATTCAGAACCTGAATTCCTGATACAGGCAGGTGGCTCAACAGGTCATGAGAATGGCTCTTTTATCGATTCAACACCAACAGGGTGGATTGTTTCAGGTAACACAAGAAATAACATGAACTTTGGTGCATTTCAATTACAAGCTACATCAATTTACAATAATAATAACGATGCGGATTCATATGTTGCAGCGATAAATGATCAGGGAGACTGGGAATGGGCACTCATGCCAGATGCCTCTCAGGGCCTTACATTGGTCCAAGCTATGGGTACATCCATGACTGGTGATGCATACATTGGCGGGTTAATATTTGGGACTGTGACCTTTGGCAACACACCAAATTCGCCAACTCTTACGGCTCAGAATGGATACGGCGATGGATTTGTAGCAAAGGTCGACGCAATGGGTCAATGGGTTTGGGCCACGCAGTTTACAACTCCAAGTAATAATGCTAGCAATAACAGTATTGTGACCGGTTTGTATGAATCGATAACAGGAAGCGTCATTGTTTCAGGAACACACAAAGGACAGACTGATTTTGGTGGTATTACTAAAACTAGCGCAGATAATGAATTCTTTTTGGTCGACTTGGATATGGGATCAGGTGCTTTAAACTGGGTTTCTACCGCTGGAGGAATAGGTAATGATAATTCGGGTGGAGTTGTAACTGATTCGATAGGAAACATCTGGCAAGTAGGAAGAACTTCAGGAACTTTTTCCGCGAATGGGAAGTCCCATCAGGCTATCTCGTCTGCAGATACTGTAATTGTCAAATGGTCTCCTCAAGGTGTAGTTCAGAATATCATAGGGCTATCGGGAGCAGCAAGTGATATCAACTTGCCAGAGGATGTAATAATAACCTCAAGTGATGACATTGTAGTTTCTGGAGTGTTTACGGGTTCTCTAAATGCAGGGGGTCAAAATACGCTATCGGACAAAGGAAATGGCGATGCTTACGTAGCTAAAATACTCAAAACAGGTTCCACAGATTGGGTGGTAAGTGCGGGAAGTAGCAGTGCACTTGAAAGAGCGTATTCGGTTGCGGAATCTTCCACAGGCAGTATTGTAGTAGGAGGAATGATATCTACACTGACAGATTTCGGAATTCATACTATCGATACTACTGGGAGTCTAGATTTGTATATGGCGCAATTAGACAGCAGTGGTAGCTGGGAATGGGTTGAAAATCTTGGTAGTGTGAATCTTGATCTATTTGCTGATTTAGCAATCAATATGAGTGATATTCCGGCAGCATTTGGTTCATTCCAAGGTACAATAAACAAGGGCACTTCCTCAGTGACTAGTTCCGGAGGACTGGATTTAGTTGTCTGGTCTTTAGATCCGGTAAATAATGAAGATAAGGATAATGATGGAGTAAATGACCTGACAGATAATTGTCCTAACACCAACAACCCATTACAAATTGATAGTGATTTAGATGGCGACGGCGATGAGTGTGATTATGACGATGATAATGATGGGATAACGGATAATTCTGGAGACGACTGTCCTCGTGGTGGAGCATGGAACTGGACTAGTGATTCTACAACAGATTTTGACAATGACGGATGTAAAGATTCTAGTGAGGATAATGATGATGATAATGACGGAATCGAGGATGACACAGACAGTTGTCTATCCACATATAGTCCTCCAAGAAACTGGTGGACTTCAGATTCCTCTAATGACATAGACCAAGATGGCTGTCGAGATGCAGATGAAGATATGGACGATGATGGTGATGGATTTGATGACGCAGCAGATGATTGTTCAAAGGAAGCTGGGTCTTCAACACTCGGAACATACCAAGGTTGTGTTGATAGTGATGATGATGGTTGGGCGGACCTAGAAGATACATGCCCGAATGAATTTGGCAACTCAAGTATGGCAGGAACTCTAGCCTGCCCAGATTCTGATGGAGATGGATGGGCTAATTTTGAGGATGATTTACCAAATGATTCAACCCAATGGGTTGACACAGACGGCGATGGTTACGGAGATAATCCGAATGGAAACACTCCTGACTCTTGTCTAGATATAAGCGGAAATTCTGTCCTTGATAGGTATGGATGTCCAGACCCTGATAATGATGGATACTCATCAACCGACGATTCGTGGTCAGTATCAGATGGAGCGGATGCTTTCCCTACCGATGAAACACAGTGGTCTGATTGGGATGAGGACGGATTTGGTGATAATTATGGCAACATATCTTGGGTAGATAGAAGTCAAAACTGGCCAGGCGAATATTATCAATATGCGCGAGACCAAGACGCATGCCCAACTCTACCCGGAAATTCATGGCAAGAGGATATTCTGGGCTGTCCAGACGGAGATGGAGATGGATGGGCAGACTTCATGGATGCGTTCCCTGCTGATGCAAATGAATACAGAGACTCTGATGGTGACGGAATCGCAGATGGTTATGATGATTGTATAGAGGTAGCCGGTAACTCGACAGAAGATGTTCTTGGATGTCCAGACTATGATGGTGATGGTTGGGGAGATCCAGAGATAGGTTCTGATTGGCGACCGCTTGATCCAACCCAGTGGTCAGATAGCGACGGGGATGGATACGGTGATAATCCACAAGGAACTACCCCTGATTCCTGTCTAACAGAAGCTGGTCAATCTTTCAGAGGTGCAATTCTTGGCTGCATAGATTCTGATGGTGATGGATGGGCCGATTCCTTAGATAAATTTCCCAATGACAATACTCAATGGAATGATACAGACGGTGATGGATTTGGAGATAATCCAGACGGGTTGAATGCAGATGAGTGTCCAGAAATCGCCGGTATAGAGAAAGAGAATGGATGTGAGAAAGTAATAACAGAAAGCGCCAGTAGTGTTCTGAAATATGGTGGAATAGCGGTTGGAGTAATATTAATCACAATAATTTCTTTGTTGCTAATATCAAAATTTAGGAATAGTAAATCCGGGGATGACTGGATTGAAAAATCGGCCTTACCGCCAATTCCGAATATGAATGCAAAACTCACTAGTGCAGATTCATTGATGGCTCAATCCTCTGCCTCGATATATGAATCACAACTCAGTACTCCTGTGCAGTATCCAGACTTAGCTAATCTCGCAGGTAACCAACAAGTTGTTTCACAGCCGACCGTAGTTCAACAATGGACTGACGCAAACGGAAATACATGGAGATCCATGAGTGACGGCTCAACTTTGTGGTGGAACGGTTCTGATTGGCAAAGAGCAGGATAGGAACCTTAGTGATGTGATTCTGCATGGTCAGCGTGACATTGTTGGGTAGCGCTCAAGATGGTGGAGTTCCTCAAGCTGGCAGTGCTAACAGCGAAAAATTGCAGAAAAGATATCCAGTAGCAATCGGTTTGGTTGATTCTGATGGAGGTAGACACCTGTTTGATGTTAGTAGGTATCTGGCAGAGCAATTACAGATTTGGGGTCAAACAGGAGTAGATTCAATTTTCCTTACTCACGCACATATTGGACACGTTGACGGGTTGACATTATTTGGAAAAGAAGTTATGAATTGTCAAGGAATTACTTTGAATTGCTCAAAAATTATGCACGATTTGATAAAAAATACTCCAATATGGTCAATTATGGTGGACCAAGGAGTTTTCACTTTGAAGACTAATAATTTCGTAAAGTTACCAGGTGTCACAGTTGAAGCCATTGAAATCCCTCATAGAGCGGAATTATCGGATATGCATGCATACATAATCAAGGCAGACAAGTCACTTCTGTATCTTCCTGACCACGATACTTGGCGAGAGACGCTAAATGGGCATGATTTGAGAGCGTGGTTAAACCATCTAGAGATTGACATCGCCTTGATCGATGGGACCTTCTTTTCGAAGGATGAACTAAAAAATCGCAAGCAAGAGGAAATACCTCATCCACCAGTTGAACAAACATTAGAGATGTTAGGTGAGCGTAGAGAAGGAGATGGTGAAATTGTTTTTATCCATCTAAATCACACTAACCCTCTATGCAGGGATGACACTCCAGTGACAGAATTGGGTTGGAAGGTTGGACAAGAAGGAATGAGATTCTTAATTTGATCAATCCAACTTTGTTAAATCATAATCTAAAGATATCAGGTCGATTTTGTATGATATCTCTTCACCATCATCTGTTGTCTGACATCCAGCTCCTCCACCAGTGTTTACATTAACAGTAATACCAAGAGTATGCTCTCCAATGCCAAATAATCCATCTAGTGCCGCTCTAATTTCTGCTTCAGAAATGTTGGTCTGATTGGTATTCACAATACTAGAATTGTGCCATTCTAGTGTAACACTTTCTCCAGACAATGTTGAAGATGATTGATTTAGTGAGGAATGGGTTAAAGTTCCAGAAACATCATCTGGTTGTGGAGGTTGTGAAATTGCACATCCAAACCCTTGTTGAGTCTCATCATCAGTAAAAGTAAGAATCGCTCTAACACCAACAATATTTTTCCCACTTAGTTCCATGTTCGCAGCATCAGAATTAGCAAAAATTTCGACAGTATCACCATCGCTTACATATGTTGAATCCTCAGCGATTGCGTGGTAGGAATAAGTTCCTTCGATTGAGTAGTTACCAACTCCTCCTAGTGCAGAGGAAGAGGAAGATGTTGGAGCATTGAGCAAGTAACCGGCTTCAACTCCAGCAAACGGGATTAAAATCGCAGCGGCAAATATAACTGCTTTTTCGGAATCTGGCCAACTATATCTTCCCAGTGATGAAACCCCAGGCGTCCTTATTCTATTCATGATGAAGTGCGCAGCAAAGGCAGCGCCCATTCCAGGAACTGAAGGAAACACACCATCCGCTCCAGCAACTGCTTTCATGCCTAAAATTGTGGGAACCATTGACCAAATTATAACTCCTGCAAAGGCAGAAATCATCATTACAATGCTATGGGTTGAATCAGGTTTGTATCCCATCCATCTTATTATCAATAACGGTACGAATACACTACCTAAACCATATACTGCTAATACTACTAGTAAGAAAACAGAATCTCCTCCCGGTATATATAGGCCTCCAACCGATATAGCAGTAGCAAATGCTGCAACTGCCAAGGTGACTTTTTTTGTGGTCTTGTGATTTTCTCTCCATTCGGGCTTTATATCATCTGTAATTGCAGCTGTACAAGCTAGGACTTGACTGTCTGCTGTTGACATTGTGGCGGCGAAAATCGATGCGAGAATCATACCAACCCCTATCGCAGGCATGGTATCCATGGCTAACATTGGTAAGCCTAGTTCAGGATCAAAATCATCAGACATAGGGAACAAAACTCGACTGGCTAATCCTACAAATAACATCAAAAATATGAATGGAGTTTGCCAAACGAAGAACCAGATCATAGCTTGTTTCCTATCATCATCCGAACCTAATGTCATTACTCTGGATACCACTTGGGGCTGTCCAGCAACCGCTAATCCTCCTAAGAAGAATGCAAATATCCACAAAGAAATTCCAAACATTAGGTCAGGAGGTAAGAAACTGTTCAAATTGGTATCTTGGTCCTCCAAACCTGAATCCAATCCACTAAATCCTCCAACTTCACCCAGAGCGATGTAACACAGAATAATTGAACCAACAATCATCACACACGACTGCACTGCATCAGTCCAGATAGATGCTCTAATTCCTCCAGCATAACAGTAAGCGACGACAAGTACGAAACCAATCAGTATACCAACTAAAGCAGGCCATCCCATCATAACAAGCAGTGCTTTACCACCAGATGTTAACTGAGCCGCAGCGTAGATACTCAAAAACAATACAGAAAGAATTGCTGCTAGTTTCGCTTCAGGTGCTCCCGCCTTTTCAGCTACAAGAGATGAAAGTGACCTGACGTTTCTTTCTTGACCTTCTTCTTGAATAAATTTGTAGAGCCATAGCCATGCAACAAATTGACCTAGTGTAGACGCGATTCCCATCCAAATTACATTGTATCCATACAGGTAGGTAAATCCAATAGCACCAATGAACATGTATCCTGAGTTCCAGGTACTAACAGCTGAAAGTGCTGCGAGTCCCGGATGCATTCCTCGGCCTGCAATTAGATAGTCATCTGTTGTGTCTTTTTTGACTCGAATAGATGCTATGCCGACACCAGCGAATAGGAACATGAAAAGAAGGAATGAAATAACAATCCAAACTGTTTCAGAAATCTAAATCACCTTATGTCAATACTTCCAAAAGACGATCTTGTTCTACCGCACGACGAAGTTCCATTGCAATTCTTCTACCTGATGAAACAGGTTTACGCCAAGTTGCATTTCCATATGGGTGTCCAACCGAGACATGTACGTTTGTTCCACCACCTAATCTTGGTGCAACATCATATATTGAGTAATTCATGTCTTTGTCTATACAAGTTTGTAGACAGAATGGACCAATTATTCCAGGATCATAATGTTCTTTGGATGCTTTTATGAACTTCTCACCCAACTCGAATGCCTTCTCCAATAGTGATTCTCTAATTGTAGCGGTGTTGTGCCCAACAACGGTCATTTCTGGAATTTGTTGATGCATTGGCATTGTCATCTGCTGAGGCGCAGGCAATCTAACATGGCCGTCCAAAGATGATTCAAATCTCCAATCCACACCTAATAACTCAAGTTTGGGCATTTCTTCTTCAAGGGGGCTGTAAAAGAAATTGAGATTGAAAACAGGCCCTATAACATACCTTTCTATTCTGGCCCCGTCAAGACTTTCTTGGTCGATGATTCCTTCTTTGAGTAAGGATTGTGATTTTTCTACATATTCATCATACGATGCACAGGTAAAGAATCCTCTCTCAAGCTTTTTTTGGGCGTGATGTAGTTTGACAATAACCAAGCAGTCGATATCTTGAGGGTCTGAGATTGCTTCTGGATAGGGTAATCCTGCTTTGTCAAGAATCCAGTAATAATCTTGTTCTTCGGTCCGCTCTTCCATTCTTAGCATGTTTCTTGAGCCAAACATTGGGACGTGGAAATTATTCTCTACGTCTTCTATTTTTGAATAGGAAGTAAATGAACGATTAGGGATGTATACGACGTTTCTCTTACGCATCTCATCTTGCATGACAGGGTTCATGACATCATTGAAACTATCCATTACGATTGCCTTGTCAACCATTCCACGGCGAACTCTCCCGCCGAAGGTCCTTTGAGTTCTGAAGTATTCAGAATATGTTTTATCCCTGCCTTTTTGACAATAGGCAACAGTAGGAAATCCTTCTTCAATTGCCCCATCACAAATGTCTAGAGCAGAGTGGCTTGCTGTCATACCAACTCTCAATTTCAATCTGTCATAATCATCTATCATCTTGGCAATTTCATCCTTACCTATCATGTGATCATCCTACTATCTAACTTGAAATGAGATTCTCGTCAATCTAAACTTTGCAATTGCATCAGTTCTTCAGTTGATAGTGTATCTCCACTGAGCAATTTACTCATTAGATCTTGAACCTCAACTCTTGCTGATCTCTGGCTCTCTCCGGTTGTGGCGCCTCTCATTGCCCGAAGCATATCCTGTATCGAGTGTAGACATCTTAGAGAAACTATGTAGAAATGGTGTGCCTTGTCAGCCTCTTTTTTCGATTTTCGCAATTCTCTGTGTGCGTCCTCTGCGTGCTCTCTTTGTCTGTCAACCTCTTTATTCCATTGTAACATCAGGTCGTGTGCTTCTTGTGCCGCTTTTGCTGCTTTCTGGACCTCTACGTGAGCATTTTCTTGCGTTATCATAGCTTCCTTAAGCATATTTCTAGCATCTTTGAGGTCTCCGTTTGAGTCCTCTGCTTCTTTCATTTCTCGGATTTTTGATGAGATTTCTTTCATTCTTTTCATTACCTTCTTTTCGTTGTTGCCTGTATGGGCGCCACGCTCGAATTCTCTTTCCAATTTTTGTAAATCCCTTCTCAATGAGTGGATAGTAACTTTTCGCTCCCTTCGGTTTCCTCTTCGACCTCTGGGTTGTTCTTCGGGGGTGTCAGAGCGTTGTGAATCAAGGATTGCTTTTGCTTCCTTGACTTTCTTATTAGCCTCTGCTCTGAGAGACTTCTTTTCTCTGACTAAATCATTCATTTGCTCGCGTATTTCACGCTGTTGTCGGACATTTTGGATAAGCTCTCTGACTTCTGTATTAAGTTCGTTTCGAATGGTAGTGTGTTCTTTGGTTCTTGAGTTCCACTCATCTCTAGTTGTGCGATATTGTGTTGCTTTTTGGTCAACCATTTTTCGCTTCTCATCCAATATGTCTTTTAGTTCAGCCATTCAACAACTCACCTGTTCGCCTTGTATTCCCATACCTTCGGCATCAACCCGAGTGGCTTGTCACATTTGAAGCCTCCCTACGGGAGAATATCACAAATAGGGGACAATCTCTTTGCACGCTTTGCTTAATTTCATCCTTGCTTTTCCAAGGTTTCCGCCGTTAGGTGTCTGAATAATGACAATGTGGCCAGTTTCAACCTTAGAAATTACAATACTATAGTTTTCCCCAACGATAGTAACTAAATCTGATTTGTCTGAATAATCCAAAATCTCATGCAAAAAATTTGGTGAGAAGTCAGTCGAAGTCCTCTCGATAGTGAACCCATCTGCATCGCATAGGGCTGCTGACAAGATGCTCTCGCCATCTACAAGACCTGTGATTATGTGATTGGCCACGCATCTACGACACACAGGAGGGTGATGACTATTTTCATCAAAGTTGACCTCTCATAACATATCCTTGACCCGATTGGTAATAACCATCAAGATTTTCAATAATTTCTAGGCCCCGACGGCTGTAAAAGCCTATGGCCATTTCATTGTCAGACCTCACTTCAAGCTGGACTTCATTCAAGCCCTCAGCCTTTGCAACCTTCATGTACATATCCCATGCAATGCTACCGAAACCCTTCCCCTTAAATTCCGAATCGATAACAAACGCAACGACTCTAGTCCTAAAAATCCCAAATTTGTTGGCCCAAAGCAATCCTCTAATCATATTATTCTCATCTAGCAACAGTAAGTTACCTCCCCACTCAGGAATGGGTAACGTCTTTACTGATTCTTTTGCGTAAACCTCTCCTGTCTGATCAAGGAACAACTGTCTAATAATTTCAATTTCCAAATCGCTCATGGATTTCGGAGTAGGGCCTAAACACCAGCGTGCTGCCATGTAAATCACAATCAATATCTAACGATTTAGTCCTTTCTTTTGAATGACCCTCTCTCACCACGATGAGCACTTAGGTTGCCAAGTTTTCTCATGCCTGCTTTTTTTGCGTTTATTTTTCTGACTTTTTTCGAAGATCCTTCATTTTCAATAGCAGATAGCAGACCAGAAATATCTCCTAGAGTGACAGGCCCTGCGTTTGGTTTGCTTGTTCCGCTAGATTTACTTCCACGATGATTTTTACGTTTGCTGTGGTTTTTGTTCCTGCTAGATTTTTTCCGCATCCACGCTTCTAATCGTCCTACTTCCCTTCTAAGTTTATGGAGTTCTGTTCTCCTTTGACGAACCACTTTTTGCAACTTTTGAACACGCCTATCGAATGATATCACCTCTTTGCGATTAACGTTTTTGTCCTTCAACAAAGGCTCTTGTTCCAATAACTTTTTTGTTGCATCGTCATGTTGTGTTTCGTAAATTTTTAATTTAGCAATCTCTGATTTTTGTAAGTTTATATTTTCTATAAATCTCTGATGTAATTCGCTAGCTTCTCGGGCCTTTGCATGCATTGCTTGCAACTCAATAAACCATGAAAAATGCTCTTTTTCTCTCTCCAGTGAAGGAACACGGTGGATATCTAGTTCCTCTGTAAGCCGTTTGTATACTTTAGATAGTTCATCCTCTATCATGTGAATTGGCAATATTATATCAGAATTTATTTTATCTCTTTGAGATTTTATTTCTTCAATGAGGTCACTTCTTTCTTTTAGACCTAGCACAGTGGCTTTATGTTCCTTGCGAATTCCAGAGGTTTCGTCAATAACTCCTCTCATTGCTTTGGCCATTTTTATTGTTGAATGTTTTTCGTCCTCAAGAGCATTTACTCGTTTTTCTAACGAAACCATTTCTGCCTTGGTTTTCTCTAACATATTCGCTACTATCGAATCGCTTTTATCACGTAAATCGTGAAACAAATCATCAGGTTCCAGATGTTCTAATCTTGATTCATTAACAGTATCGCATATAGACTTCCAAGTTGAACCATCCGAAAACATCTCACAGGCCCTTATCAACTCATTTTTGATGTTTAACTCACCGTGAGCTCTCAGTACTCTACACAAGTCTACATCTATGTCAAAAGGATCCTCGATTGCCATGTGATGATTACCCATTTTTGTGTTATCACTGTTGATAACTTCAATTGCGCTTGGAGGTTCGTTTCTCCATCCCTTTTCCTTTCTAGTGAGGTCTCCTCCATTCCTTATGGATATCACTGATTTATCCCATTCTCTTGTTGCATATCTGTAAAAGAATGAAGCTAATAATTCCGCCACTTCTGCTTCATTTGCATCATTCAAACTTGCATTTGTGTTGATTGTCAAATCGTATTCTATTCCATCCACATCTGCGATTGTTCTGTTATCTGATTGCTGAAGATTTGGAATGACATTTTCTTGGATTAAATGGTTTATTACAAGTATTGTCCATGCATAGGAAGATAGAGTTCCAGACCAAGCATCACACAGGTTCCTGTGTAGAGCCCAATACTTAACACAAGTAACTAACTCTTTTACTCGTTTGTCTAATTTACAATAAGCCGCGAGCAACTTTGTGTTGTGTAAGGCCAGGGAATTGTTAATTGAAATATCGACTTGTAGCCCACTCCTTGGGTCACTAAATTTAACGATGGGCACTTTTGCGTTTGTTATGGTTTCAACAGAATCCATTCCTTGACCACGTAACATTGAACTGATTTTTTTGATTGCTTTTTTCTCATCTACGGATGGAATGATAAGGCATAAATCATAATCACCAGATTTCAGCGATAATCCACTTGCAGAAGATCCAAACACGACCAAAGATGCCGATTGAAACTTTGAAACAAGTGATTTTTCCAAGTGATTGAATAAACGTTCTTTCCTTTTCGCCTCATTGTTGTTCTGTGCATGGTTACCAATTAATCGTTGCAATGGTTTTGAAAATCCCTTAATTGTTTCATTTGCGGGCTTAGACAAAGAGATTTTTTGGGTGAGATAAGAGTGATAGTGACGATATAGGTTCATGTCCTCTGGTGAAAGACCTGTTTTTTCGCAGTAAGAAGTCATTCCTCTTCCTCCATCTTTGTGGACTCCCTTGCTTGTTTTTCTTCTCGAGCTTTTGCTTTTGATGATTTACCACCTAGTCTTACCCTTTCAGCGTCAGATAATAGGTCTGCGAAATCGTTTGTTTGGATTCTTTCTTTCCAGAATTCTAAGGCATCCTGACTTGATAACAGTGCGTTTTCCAGCCTTTTTGTTCTCGAACGAGCACGTTTTCTTGTTTCTTCCCACTCAATGAAATTCTCGTGAAGCGTTGAGTTTTCTTCGACCAATTCAACCATTGCTAAATGCGCTTTTTGAGCCGAGTCGAGAAGTTTTCTGGCATCATCTCTCGCCTTTTTCATTTTTTTGAATAGAGGTTGTGAGGACTCTCTATCAAAAACCCAATCCTCATGCTCACGAATTAAGGATTTCATTTCATTGATGAATTTTTCTTCGGTCTTGTGATTCCCTGCACTGGTTTCGAGTTGGTTTTCTATCTGCTTTAGTCGCTCTGATAATTTTTCTTTGGCCCACTTAGGATCAGGATTTTTGAAGCCACCTTCTTCTATTAGTTTCGCTCTAATGTCATTTGACTCTTCAAACAAAGCACGTGCTTTCTTTTGTGCATCATCTCTTTCTTTCTTTAAATTTGCCACCTTGCTATTTAGCAAGTTTCTCTCCTCTCTTGCAGATTTTGCTTTAGGTTCTGCATCCAGCAATTCTACTCTTCTTTGGTCTAAATCCTCTGGAATGATATCAGCGAGCCTCTCTCTGCGATGTAGAATCGCTTGTGCCAATAGTTTGGGCGAAACCGCCAGTAAGTCATTAGCATCCACTGTAATCGCTGCCCCCACCTAACTCCCTTCAATAAATGCTACGACCCGCATAGTCAGTTGGGTGAATGTCAAAAACCCCTTAGTTTACAGAGTAATCATGCGAAGGGTTGTGTTATTGGCAGTGTTGCTGTCAGTTACAGTAATTCCTTATGCAGACGCTTCAGGCGGTGTTATAGACTCTGTCACAGTCACTGGCGACGGAGTCGTTGGTGAGGGCCCAATTGAAGTAAACATTTCTTTGGTTGGTTCAGGAGGGTCGGCATCATCATCTGTGAACTGGAATGTGAGCTTGTTTAATTCGGTTGGTAACATAGTAGACTCAGACAGCGGTAATGCAATCGTAAGTGATGGAACATATGCTAACATTACAACGATGCTAGGAGATGCACCACTTGGTTATTCAAATTTGAGTATAGTGATAACTGGAGACGTGGGCTCCCCAGGAGAAAACCAGTATACAGAATACTACAAGTCTATTCACAGGCTTAGACCTCTTGATGTTTCGCTTTATTCACCAACATTAACATCTGTTGATGAAAACGGGAATTACACAGGTAATCTCTCTATCAATGATGGAGACTACGTCGATATTGAAATTCCAGTCATAAACGATGGGGATGTGGATTGGAATGGTATCTTGAATACTAGCATCGATTCAATCTTGTTACAATCGCAAAGTGTTAATGTCACTGCTGACACAACCAAGTTTTACAGTATTACATATGGTCCAATTAATGAAGGAATACATTTTGTTAATCTCTCCCTAAATAGGACAGGTGACGGTGACCCTAGCGATGAACACATCTCGCTTCAATTCGAGGTAGGACCTCCTCCACTGCCTGAAATTGTCCTGAATCTCACTAGAATAAATAATCCAAATCCCGGATCAAATATTTCATGGAATCTCCGAACAGAGAATATTGGGAATTCATTATTTGACGGAGAGATACTTTGTGAGTTCAACGGAGATATGGTCTATTCGGAGTTTGTGCAACTTGCTACCAACAATTCGACAAATAGTACAGTTACCATTTTGTCTAAACCCGGGGAATTATTCTGCACATCATCAGTTGCGAGAACAGTGTCCACACTGAACGCAACAGACATTCTAGATATGTCGTCTGCAATATTCCTTGGTGCTGGCCATTCAACACCATCGTTGCTCGGCGGACCATGGCATGTTGGTGACAAAATCACTGTTTCCATATTATTGAGGAACGAGGGAGATTTAGCAGGTTCTGCAATGATGCAAATTGAAATCAATGGACAAATTCAAAACGGTAGCACAATTAATTTGGACAGAGGAAAAGCAGGCGAGATAAATCATGAATTTTTCTTGCAAGCATCGGGAAATTACATTCTAAATTGGAGCGTTATAAGTAACGATGGTGTCGTAGATTCTAATTTATCTGGAACTTTACTTGTTCCGGTGGAAGAATCACAAAAAATTGACATTGAAATTGAAAATCTTGAAATCGCAGATAATGGAATTGATTTGTATTGGTCAATAGAATTATCAGAGGGGAAAGGAAGAGATGTAACAATATATTTTGGACCAGTAACTGATGGAATTGAAGGAGAACCAATTACTGAAGAAAGGTATTTGCTTTCAGGTAAAACATATGGTAGCACAAATATCGGTTTCCAAAATGGTCAAATGGCCTATGCAATCGTCTCTGCAATCTCATGGAGCGAAGCTAATGAGTCTACGATTAAAGCGACACAATCAATGCCGGTTTTTACACTTAATCCGAACATAACCGCCAACTCAATAACCTCCCCATCAATTCCAATCGAAGGATCTGAAGTTACCGTATCTTACATTTTGTCTAATAACGGGAATGTCAACATACCCGGTGGTAAACTCATTATCACAGATAATAATGGAGAAGTTCTAGAATCGAAGTCTACTCCGGAAATATCTATTGATGAGATAGAAGATACTGCGGTAGTGACATGGCCATCAGGATCGAATGTTGTTTTAACGCTGACATGGCATGTGGGGGATGTTTCTACATCTGATGTAATTCAAGTTAAATCAAAGCTTGTCGAGTCAGAATCATCAGACTTTGAGATTCCCATTGGGGGAATATTGTCTGGATTGGTTTTGGGTATGGTTCTTATTTTCCTTGTTAGAATGAAGAATTCACCAAAAGATAAAACAACGGAGAAAAAGAAGAAAAATTCCAAAACTCAAATCAAAGATATGAAGGTCGATGTTGAGTGTCCAACATGCAGTAGGAAGTTACGTGTGCCTGCAGACTACACCGGTGGAGTTCGCTGTCCTGAGTGTGACGTAAAGTTCGAAGTCGAATCCCAAATCGACAACAATGAAAACTTATCTGATAATAAGTCTGATGAAAAGGAACCTGCTGTTGATGAATTATATTCATCTTCTTCTAGCGACATACTTGCATGTCCAAAGTGTGCAAGAAATTTGAAAGTTCCTTACGAGAGACGGCCCGCTAAGGCCCGATGCCCTGCATGCGAAACAATTTTTGAAGCTCGTAAATCATAACAAAGGTTGAATATAAAATATAGAGCAGGTGAAACCATGGGAGCAGGCCATTTTCAAGAGTACGAGGAGATGTATCTGAAGACCTTATACCACGAACATGAAAAAGTTCCTGGCCGTAGAGTCAGAAACCGAGAGTTAGCAGAGCACTTAGATGTCTCACCAGCATCGGCAACTGAAATGGTTCAACGATTAGCAAAAAATGGATATGTAGAGTATCAGCCTTACAAAGGAGTTTTGTTAACAGATAAGGGGTTAGAATTAGGTAAAACAATGAAAAGAAGGCACAGACTAGCTGAAGTTCTTCTAAATATGATGCCATTTGAAGGTGATGTCTATGAAACTGCATGTCGACTGGAACATGCTTTCAATGACGACCTTGAGGTATGCATATCTCTAATGTTAGGCAACCCTGTGACTGATTCATCTGGTGTTGAAATACCAAGCGCTAATGAGAATATAGCAAGCAGAATTTCAGGTTCCTCTCTTTATTCGAGTTTGAATGATATGCCAGAGAATTCGCCTTGTGAGATAATGATCGTCATGATAGCATCCGGCTCTAATGATGTTTTGAAGAATGTTGGGCTGGAAGTTGGAAGCTCAATGTTGAAAACCTCAGACGGTTATTTTTGCAATGGTAACAAGATAGAAATTTCTGAAGACTTTGCTCAGAGTATAATCGTGAGGAATTCTTGATGGTTTTAGATATAACATCGCTGAGATTCAAAGAAGAGAAATTTTACCATATCGATCGCCAATTTCTAACAGATGGTGTTAGGTTAGTTTTGCTTCTGCCTATATTTTCTCTGTTATTTCTATTCTGCGCATGGGCTTACAATGGAGTCAGTCCAAAGTGGTGGTTGAACAATATTGAGCCTTCGGTTGGTTTTGATTTTTCGACCTGCATGACTATACTTTCAACTACAATTTTATTGGGATTCTGCAGTGGGTTGCTTATTCACAGGCATAGAGTTAAGTTGACTAGGCTAGTTTTTAAGCACGAAGTGAATGCTGCTGCGGAATCTCACCGACCGGTAACTAGCATGCACGGTTATTCATCTGTTGCTGGGTTAATTTCTCAAACTATGTCTAGTCATAACACCTCAATATGGCTTGCAACTATCGCAACTGTGATTTCGGCAATCGTTGCTTATCTTGATTCTGACTCGGAGTTAGGTCACATAGGAATTTTAGCTAGCAGTTCTCTTGTCATGATATCATTTGCTCAACATCTTACAACTAGGAATAAAAAATTCAACATGGTTACTAAAGATGGATTATTATCAGCTTACGTTCCACCAATGCATCCATCCACTCTTAAGCAAGCATTCAACGACATGTTACGAACGCAAATGGATCCTCTACTTAGGAGTAGATTTGAGGATTTCTTGACCGAGTTAGAGAGTAATATGCTAGATGGCTTACAATTCGATTATGCACAAGAAAAATTTCTGATGATAATCCATAGGAGATATAAGGGAAGTATAGATCGAAATACGACATCGATTGAGCTGGGAGAAATACTGACTCAAGAGGGTATTAAACGAATTTTAGAGCATGAAATATTTGATGAAACTCTTTGGGATTCTTTATTTGACAGATCAATTAGCGAAAACCCAGCATTCTATAGACTGATAGATAGGCTTGAACAAGATTTGTCCGTTGGAAATAAAATTGACACCGACGGACTATTATTTGACGTGGATTTGGAAAACGTTGTGACTGACAATGCAAACCTATTTTGCTATTTTCACAATATAACAGACGAATTAAAGCACGTCGTTTTGAGAGTCAATTCCCCAGATTTCAGACCTCATGAACTCTCAATGAGATACGAATTAGCGCCGGGAGAAAAAAATCTGTGGTCTGAAAATGAGGTACCTATTTCAGCTGACGGAGACGAAGATCTGATTGGCAAAATGTCTGGCCTTTTGAGGGATGGCACAATCTCCTGGCAAACTATACTTCCAGAAAAACGAGGGGAGGCAAGTGTCTCAGTGAGATTAGAGAATACCAGCGGGGATTTACTCGTAGGACGCCAAATTAACGTTATGGTACGGCCAGACTTCTCTAATTGGTTTAGAACTACTAGCTCATTGACATTTTATGCTGTGGGAGGTATTGGGCTAATCTCCTCAATATTCCTACAGGTAATGTCGGTATTGTCAAATGCATGATATAAATACCCAATAGTAGCATTCAAATTGGGTAAGCCCTCGCCGAAACTATGGCCGAACAAGGTGGCGATAAACCTCGCGCCGACCAAGACCTGAGAGACCATCTCCATCAAATGGAGACAAGGGTTCGAAAACTACGTGATTCTCGCAACAATCACAACGACCAAGCCAATAGATTCGCAGACCAAAGAAATGCTATACAATCACAATACAAAGAGCACAAAGAAAAGCTCGACTTATCTTTGGCTGAGATGAAAGCCATACGTGCAGAACAGAACATTCACAAAACTCGTAGGGATGCCATTCAAGCACAGATTCGGGACTTAATCGGACAAGCCCGAGCGCAGAGAGGAGATAGGGATGGGAAGAAATCAGCATCATTCGAATTCAACAAACTATCAAGCGAGGTTGACAACATGGAGAAAGTGTTTGAAACTCGAGGTGGGATGTCTCCAAAAAAAGAGAAAGAAACGATGGAGAAAATCAAGGTAATGCGCCGAAGAATGAAGGAGTTGGAGCCTGAAGTCGAGAAATTACAGTTGATTAAGGTCGACCTTTCCAACAGAGATGAAGCTATTGCAGCCCTCAAAGCTGAAGCAGATGCAGCACACAATCAGTTCGTAGAGTGTCTAGAGACGGCGAAGTCAATGAGTAAGGAATTAGACGATTTATTTGCGCACCGTGATTTCTTGAAGGGAGAGGGTGACAGATTCCATAACGAGTTTGTTGCCTGCAAAGAAAAAGCCAATGATGTTCATGCTAAAATATTGGAACTGATGAAAGAGGTCAACGAGGCAAGAGATAAACTGAAAATTGCTCGCGAGGAGCGCGAGTCATGGATAACAGATCACAATGCTTCAGTTACTAAGGAAATGAAAACCGGGGCAGAGGATAGCAAAGTTGCAGATTCAATGGTAGAGCACCTACTTAGTGCAGGTTCCCTCACTTTCGGAGGCACTATGTCGGGAGACAGAGCTGGATTAGCTACTAAGAAATCTCGATCAGAAAAGAAAAAATCAATGCGCAGAGTTGACATGACTGCATCCAGAGGCAGGAAGTGAGTATCTGATTGGTGTCATAATGGCCGGGGGCCGAGGAACCCGACTAATGCCACTAACCAAAAACAGGCCAAAACCTATGGTTCCTATTCTTGGAAGGCCCGTTATAGACTACGTCAAAGATGCAATGGTAGCTGCTGGTCTTGAAACAATAATGGTTACTACTGGATATCAAGGTGAGCAATTAATCTCCCACGTTAATGGTTGGGAAATCGACAGTAGAGTTAATCAAGAAAACGAACCAATGGGAACAGCAGGGAGTGTAAATCTGCTTAGAGATGTTCTAAACGAGACTTTTGTAGTGGGATCAGGAGATTCGGTAGCTTCGTTTGATATATCTGATTTGATAACGGCACACAGAAACTCAAATGCAAAGGTAACTATGGCTTTGTGGGAAGTAGAAGACCCCACTGAGTATGGCATTGTCGGTTTGTCACAAACTCATGGAGGACCGGTTGAATCTAATCTCAAGACTGGATATATTTCAAGATTCAAGGAAAAGCCGACCAAAGAAGAAGCCTTCTCAAATTTGATAAACGCTGGATTGTACATAATTGAACCTGATATACTGGAAATGATTCCGAATGGCAAGAAATATGATTTTTCAAAGGAGTTATTTCCCAAAATGCTGCAAAATGAAATCCCAATGTATGCTAAAACAGTTAAGGGAATTTGGTTTGATGTCGGTCAACCTGATGAGATTCACAAAGCGCAAGTTGCTTTAATCAAAGAAAGGGATAGTCTACCGTTCCCGATGCCCGATGGCGAAATTTTACCCGATGGCTCTTTCATAAGCAGCACAGCCTCTGTTAGCGGTCATGTTGAGAATTCTGTAATAATGGAAAGGGCTTCAGTAAATGGTGCAGTCGTAAATTCGGTAGTGATGGCTGATTCTAGAGTGAATGGGGTTTCTGAATCTTCCATCATAGGTAAAAATTCTATAATTGATTCTCGAATACAAAAATGTGTAATTGGTGATGACATGCACATCAAAATCGATTTGGAGAACGAACGTAGATAGAGTCGGCAATAATGAATGGCTCAAATTCTTAAACTACATCGTTGGGGATATTGCATGAGCGGTCGAGAAGAAGATACTCCAAGACGTTCATACGACCGCTCATGGCAGGAAATCGAAGATATGCTAGAGCGTGCCATAGCCAAAAGAAACCAGTGGAAGATGTGGTTTGAGGAGTCCAAGAAAAATGGTGATAGAGAAGGTATGAAAGATGCAGCACGTAATCACAAAGCTCTAGATGGTGTCGTTAAGACACTACAATGGACTCTTGGTCAAGAAGGAGTCGAGCATCCCCTTGACTAATATGGTGGTATTCAAATGGGCCTTCACTATGTTTCTTGGCTTTCAACAGCAAGTGGGATAGAGGATTACCAAATCCATGCTGATGCTCTCTCTTGGGTAATCGGAGATTCTGAGGCTGTTGATATTGAACAAACTAAATCATATCACGGTTCACCAATTTATCTAGTAAAAGCAGAGATAAAAAACAAGTCTAGAGCAACCAAATCTTTGGCAAGATTAGGAGTATCAAATCTCGAGAAACTGATCAAAGAGATAAACGATCGAACCGACAGCCAAAATGTAATCCACATTAGGTTGTGCTTGAGAAAACTTCTATCCGGCGAAATCGAAGTGGCAACGCCTGAGGACGGCTTGACTGTAAAAGGTAGAGCAAAAATCGAAGTTTATCCAGGCAATAACCCAATAGATGTAGCGATTAAAGTTCTGACCGAGGCCATAAATGATGCAAAGAAAAACACCTATACTGGTAAATATCTAGAATGCGATTAAAGAATTGCATCGCATAAAAACGTGTGAAAATGTAATAAATTCTGATTTACTAATCCCATGTGATATCTTTTCCCATCATTAAAATATAATAAAATTGAATTTCAATTGATACAAATGCTGTGGATGCATTACATATCTTCATGAGGGGTAAACCCTCCGTAGGGCCGATTGCGATGATAAACAACGGTAATACACAGCCGCTACGTCACTCTGAAGACCTACTCAAGCGAGGATTTGCCTCTATGCTACAAGGTGGCGTAATTATGGATGTAGTAACTCCTGACCAAGCTGCAGTCGCAGAAGCCGCAGGTGCAGTATCTGTAATGGCTCTTGAGCGAGTCCCTGCCGACATTAGAAAAGCAGGCGGTGTCGCAAGGACATCTCACCCCAGCATGATAAAGGGAATAATAGATTGCACAACTGTCCCAGTTATGGCAAAATCTAGAATTGGTCATGAAGCAGAAACACAAGTCCTCCAAGCTCTAGGGGTTGACATGGTTGATGAGTCAGAGGTTCTAACACCTGCTGACCCTTATTTCCACATCAACAAAAAAGCGCATGACATTCCATTTGTTTGCGGTGCGACTGGTTTGGGAGAAGCTGTGCGAAGAATCTACGAAGGCGCAGCGATGATCAGAACAAAAGGCGAAGCAGGGACAGGGAACGTAGTAGCGGCTGTTACTCATGCAAGGCTCATTGACCAAGAAATCAGACAAGTTCAGAATCTAAATGACCAGGGCCTTGATGATGCTGCCCACAAGATAATGAATAGATACAGAGTACTTTCAGAATCAAGTGAACTCCCCGGAATATCAAACATGACTCCTTTTGGTGAGATAGGTGATGAGATGCACGGTAGTATTAGGGACATACTTTGCGAGGTAGCAGAGTTAGGTAGACTTCCAGTCGTAACGTTCTGTGCTGGTGGAATCGCCACCCCTGCTGATGCTTCCCTAATGATGCAAATGGGTGTTGACGGCATATTTGTTGGTTCAGGTATTTTCAAGTCGGAAGATCCAGAAACTATGGCAGATGCAATTGTTCTAGCAACCGCCCACTATGACGATCCTGTAAAGGTCGCAGAGGCAATGTCAATGATGGATGGAGCACCGATGCGTGGCGATGAACTTGAGACCTTGGAAGTCAGATTAGACCAAAGAGGATGGTAGTTCGCAACTTTCAGTTGGCTGCTTCTCATCTACCCCTTTCATATAGGCCATGTCAGTCCGAGGCTTGCAAGTGGGGTAGCCCCCGCAATCTGAGAGTTGATCTGAATGGCGGCAAAGAAGTTGAGTGCAAAAGCACGTGCAGCAGCACGTAAGCAGCGAGATAAGTGGAAGAACAAAAGATGGTTCACAATTCGTGCACCAAGACATCCTTGGAACTTCAAGCGCATCGGAGAGACAATCGGAGAGACAGATGAACATATCATGGGTAGAGTCTATGAAATGACTCAGCAGGAATTTAGTGGAGACTTCACTAAAATGCATGTGATACTTAGATTCAGGGTAACTGAAGTTGTTGGCCAAGATGCATTGACTACATTTGTCGGACATGCCCACCAGTCAGACCACACTCGCAGGCAAATTCGCAGATATAGAGGCAAGGTTGACGATGTCGTAGATGTAGTCACAACAGATGGGTTCTTGGTTAGACTCAAACCTTTGATGATAACTGAACGTCGCTGCCAAACCTCCGTTAAGCAAGCAATGCGTTCAAAATCCTCAGAGATCATTCGTGGTTTTGCTTCGAAATCAAACTACTCAAAGCTGCAAGAAGCAATGTTAGGTGGAGATTTAGAAACAGAAATTAGAAACGCTGTAAAGTCCATCTATCCATGTAAAAACGTCGTTATTAGGAAGAGTCAATTGCTTCAAATTGGAGTAGTGACCGAAAAAGGACCAACACTAGACGAGATTCATGCAGAAGAAGAAAGGCAAGAAGCCGAATTGAAGGCTAAGAAAGAAGCAGCGCTCGCAATGGAAGATGAGGTTGAGGAAGACAACACCTCTGGTGATTTGCTTGCAGCGGCTGAAGCGATGGAATCTATCGCAGTAAAGGAAGAAATCGTTGAAGATCTATCTGAAGAAAAATCAGGTGAGGAGTCCACTACAAGCGATGAGGATAACGCTGAGAAAACATCTGCTGAGCCTGAACAGCCTGAAGAGTCTGAGGCAAGTTTGATGAAGCTCAAGAAAGATGAACTAGTCGAGAAAGCAAAAGCAGCAGGTGTCCCAACTTCCGGGACAAAGGCCGATATCGTCGCCCGCCTTCTAGAGTGAGTTGATCCGTGATGCGTTTGGGCATCATTGGCGGAACAGCAATGTCTGAATTAGCAACCGAGGGTATTGATTTAGTAAGAAGCGACAATGTCATTGTTGAGACAAGATATGGATCAGTTCCATTATTTTGCGTCACAACAGAGAAACATGAGTTGTTCTTTCTGGAACGTCATCACGGGGAAGGCATGATGCCACCTCACAAAATAAACCACAGGGCGAACATAAAAGCCTTGGAAGGTTCAGGGGTAGACTGCATATTATCGATATGCTCTGTGGGAACAATTCCAACAGATTTTCCACCAGGCTCTGTGGGATATGCAACACAATACATTGACTTTACAGGAGTGGACATGTCATATTCTAACTCTGATGCTGTGTTTACATCCATGACAACCCCTTTCGATGAAGATATGAACAAAAAACTTGACTTAACCTTGTCAAAACTTCAACCTGGTGTAAAATTAGCAAGAACATATTGGCTTGCACATGGGCCTCATTTCGAAACCACTGCGGAAATAAATGCGATCGAAAAACTAGGTGGAGAGGTCGTAGGAATGACAATGCCCAGAGAATGTAAATTAGCTAACGAACTAAAAATCCCTTATGCTGCAATACTAGTCTCAAGCAACTGGGCCGCAGGTAGAGATCCTGATGACTCACAAAAACCATTGAATCACGAGGAAGTAACCTCGACAGCAACATCCAAACTTTCACCAGTAGTTGAATGCATTAAATCATTCACGCAATGACTAACCTCTTGTTTGCCTAGGACACCACATGTCAAGAGGTGTAGACGAGTGGTTAGCCAGCGATGATGTTGGCGAGTGGTCTGAGATGATGCGTAAGGTTGCGGCGTTCCATCACAAGCATGATTTTGCAGGAAATAATGGACACGATATGGGTTACAGAATTGCCTTGACAGTAGAGGAATTAGGAGAACTTGCTGCGGCCGTAACTAAAGGAAAACCAATTGAAGAATGTGCAGAAGAAATGGCAGACGTTTTGATATTGTTGATGGGTCACTCTCTGGCGATGAAAATAGATTTGAAATCGGCATTTGAAAGTAAATATGAGAAAATCATGCAACGTCCTGCAAGGAAAGGGCGACTAGGGATAAGGGTCACAGAATACACTGGCGAATAATCACAAATAACGAATGACCAGTATGTTAATACTAATTTTGACTTGAATGGTCAGACTTAGCTGAAGACCTTTAGCACAGATTCAATCCATTCCTCAGCATCATCTTCGTAGTCGACATCACAATCTACTCGGTCGTGAACCCTGCTTGCTCCTTTTTCCTCAAGAACATTGTCCCACTGAATTCCTGCCTCACAGAATAGATCGAATGCGGTGTCTCCAAGTGCTAGAACTGAGAATTTTGTATCGGACAAATCACCATCGCCTAGTCCCTCAACAAACTCGTAAAGCTCAACTGCGTTGTCTGGTTGTTCTCCGTCTCCCCATGTGCTACATACGATTAGTAGATTGTTGAAAGATGCGAAGTCATCGTGTTCGATTTCTTCCATTCCAAAGTTTTCACATTCGAGACCGAGTTCTTCTCCAGCAGAGCAAATATCCATTGCTATTAACTCAGAATTTCCCGTTTCAGTTCCGTAAAGGACCGTAATTTTGTTGTCGGACATATTTCTCTCCAAATGCGGGGAGGCAGACCTGTTTTATCAACATTAGGCCTCCCTAAAAAAACAAAAATACTACAACTTTATAGAGGTGTTATGTCTTATAAGATTTCCATAACAAAATCAGGTCCTCCCGAGGTTCTAGATATTGTTGAGATTCCTACACCAGAACCTTCTGATGGTGAGGTTTGTATCAAGGTGCATTATGCTGGAATAAATTTCGCTGACACCTTAATGCGGTTGGGGTTGTATAATCCAAGACCGGCATATCCTTTCACACCGGGATACGAAGTCAGCGGAATTATCGAGTCATTAGGGCCTAATGTTACAGGATTAGCGGTTGGAGATCGGGTAGTAGCAGCAATGCAGACAGGAGGACAGGCTAGCCATGTATGTTCAAGTATGAGCAGAGTAATCAAGATTCCAGAAGAAATTGGTTTAGATGTTGCAGCATCTATACCGGTTACATACCTAACAGCACATCACATGCTGCATTATCTTGGACACCTGAAAAAAGGTGAATCTGTTCTTATTCACGGTGGTGCAGGTGGCGTTGGAACTGCGGCCTTGCAGCTATGTAGATGGGCAGGGATAGACAAAGTATGGGCGACAGCATCTGGTTCCAAATTAGAAATCATAGAGTCTCACGGTGCAACTGCCATAGATAGAGAAAAGCAAGATTTTGTTGCCATCATCAAATCTGAAACAGATGGTAGAGGTGTAGATCACATTCTCGACCCAATAGGCGGAGATAACTTACGCCGCAGTCTCTCA
>PAOW01000038.1 GCA_002710015.1 Methanobacteriota archaeon
AGAATGCACGATCATGAAGCCACCTTAGAAGACCTGTTTCTCGTGATAATGGAAAGATTGGGTCATGATGTAAAGAGTAGCGAAGATTTGTTGGGTGGTTCATGATGTCTGAAGAACTACCGATCCAAAAGACTGAAGACGACAGTACATCTTTTGATTCAAATACACCGATAACTGGTCAGACAAAAATGCAAGCCGCTTGGTCGACAAATAACGACCTTG
Source organism: Methanobacteriota archaeon (assembly GCA_002710015.1). Classification (GTDB taxonomy): domain Archaea; phylum Thermoplasmatota; class Poseidoniia; order Poseidoniales; family Poseidoniaceae; genus MGIIa-K1. The sequence goes on from PAOW01000038.1 coordinate 223, forward strand.
AGAATAACGATGCACAGGTTGCTACTACTCAACAAGGACAGATATTTGAGCAAATATATCGCCCATGGGAAGGGCAATTAAATCCTAGATGGATGAGGAATTGGTCGATATTGAGACACCACATATTGGGCATTTTCAAGAAAGGTCACAGGCCATGGAACATACCAACGAAATTGTTTATTTTCTTCGTTATCATTGCATCAATGACTGATGTTGCAATGGCATTACTCTTTGGAATGATTGGTGAACCTACCTTGTATGGAATCTGGGGGGTAAATCGTGACAATTTGTATGGCCATGTCATGGGGTTCTTCCCAAGGAATATCCTCTATTATCCGATTGTCGCTGCCTTATTAGTAGGAGGCATGATCTCAGAGGATAGGTCTCATGGAACTAGTGCGGTATATTTTTCACGACCCATCAATAGGTTTGACTATGCATCAATGAAATTCTTATCAGTTGCGATAATACTCGTTTTGATCATAAATGGAACATTAGCAATCTACTACTTTGTTGATATCTTAGTTATGGGTAAAGGCTGGGCTTGGATAATTGATACATTTCCAATATTTTTAGCAACTTTCATTTGTGGTCTTATTTTATCATTCACATACACAGCAATTGGTCTGTCATTGTCTAGTATATCTCGTGGGAGATTTTTCCCAGCAATTGGCCTAATTGCAATTTTAATGGGCACTAAAGCAATGGCATCGATTATCGACACTTTATTTGACAAATCTGTGTTGTATGTAATATCTCCCTACGACTCTGTTGCTCATGTATGTCAAGCACTAATTGGAACCGAAATGACCTATCAACACCCATGGATTTGGAGTCTTATTTCTGTTGTGATAATCAATGGTTTAGCAATCTATCTACTAGCAAATAGGGTCTCTTCTCTGGAGGTGACCAGAGAATGATTCCAGACGTAAGCCAAGAAGGTAAGTCAACTGCTGAAGCTTGGAAACCAAGCGAAAATACACCAGTAATAATGTTTGATAGGGTTTCAAAATCATATGGGAGGATAAATGCCCTTGGTGGTGTTTCCCTAGGAATATCTGGTGGTGTAACCGGAATCCTTGGGATGAATGGAGCAGGTAAATCCACATTGTTCAAATTAATGATGGGTAAAGTCAAACCCAGTTCTGGTGCAGTAAGACTTTTTGGAGCTGATCCGTGGAAAAATCCTGCGCCTTATTCAAGAATTGGATTCGTTCCTGAACATGAAAAATTACATGATTGGATGACAGCATTTGAGTTCATAACAACATTCTCAAGATTGCACGGTATGACAAAGAAAGAAGCAGAAATTGAGGCAAAGAGGGTGCTAGAATTCGTATCCCTCGGTGATGTTCTTCACAAAAAAATTGGTCAATTTTCAAAAGGAATGCGTCAACGAGTGAAGATTGCTCATGCATTGGTAAACAATCCAGAACTAATTGTTCTCGATGAGCCGTTGCAAGGCTGTGACCCTTTAGCTAGAACTACCATAATGAATGTGATAAAGGAATTAGGGGCGATGGGCAGAACAGTTCTTGTCTCAAGCCACATACTTAACGAGATTGAGAGAATAACAGAACAAATTGTTATATTGCATAGAGGTAGGATTCTTGCGTTGGGCAATTCTCATGCGATAAGGGAAATGCTTGACCAACACCCGCACAAGATTATGATAAATTGTGAAAATCCTAGAGAATTGGCAAAGGAATTAATGCAGATAGAACAGGTCACTGGTATGTCTTTTGTTGACTCAGAAAGTCTATTGATCGAGACAAAACATCTCGGTGAAGTTCACAAACAACTTCCAGAGATTATAATCAAGAGTAAGCAAAAAGTAACTGGAATCGATAACATTGATGATGACTTAGAGTCGATTCTAAAATATCTTACAGGTGGTATCCTATGAGTAGTAAAATGGATACTGTCTGGTCTAAACTAGACCGAAAATCAACTGCTATTGCTGAATTTACATTACGTCAATACAAAACAAGATTATCTACATGGGTTGTAATGATTGCCGCAACTCTAGCAATGATGTTGATGCTGCTATTTTACATCGAAGCCATGGGTAGTGAAATCGAACCATTCGACAATGACGGAGATTCATTCGATAATGATGGTGATGGATACCCAAACGGACAGGAAATAAAGGAGGGAACTGATCCTAATAATCCGGATGATTTCCCCGCAGATGTAGATCCCGATCCACCTGAAAAATGGATTAACGAGGATGATATTAATTGGGGGGAATTATCCGACGGAGAGAACTACGTTGGCGAGGACGATGATGGCGATTGTCAGAATAAAGATACTCCAAGTCAGAGAGATAGCAATGACAATGGAAATGAATGTGACATCTCAGTCCGTCTCGACATACAAAATGGAACGTTTACAATCGACGCAGACGGAGGAGTTGATGAAGATCCAGATGAAGACAAGTATGGAAAAGAAGCAGGCCATAGGGCTTTTATTCTAGGCATTGGCAAATTTGGAATAATCTACCTCCTCGGGATTTTCCTTCCACTATTCCTTGCGACCGGATTAATCCGAGAAGAAATGTCGGATGGGACAATCCATTACATACTCGCCAAGCCAATCGCAAGAGGAGAAATATTGCTATACAGAATGCTAGGATACATTGGAATTACTTGGCCTTTCATTATCGCTCTATGCATAATTCTCTGCATAATAACAGGACTAACAGGGCCCAGTGAGGACCTATTTAGATGGGAGGATATTGTAGTGTGGATGTCAATAGCTTGGGCTGCTATGTTGGTTTCATTGGTTTACGGTACAATATTCTGTGGATTTGGCATCATTTGGAAGAATGGCGTGATTTTAGCAATACTATTTGCAGCATGGGAGTTAGGTATGGCCTTTGTTACAATCTTGTCTGGAGGAAGTTCATCCATCCGCTATGTATCTGTGATTGGATGGGGTATGATCATAGTAGATGCAGGAGTTGCAATTGCCTGGCCCGACAACTGGTATTTGATTGAAGTAGGTCTTTGGGGTGGCGGACATGGTGACGAAAATTGGCTCGGAGAAATGAGTTATTTGGCACTTCCAGGAGCTGAACCATTGAGTGCATTTAGTGGAGGTCACAATTTGGGGGTAAGCAATTGGCTTGCACTTGTAATCTCCACTCTTGTATTGACGATACAAGGTATTGCATCATGGTTTATCGGGCAGTCTGTATTCAAAGGCAAGGAAGTGGACTGATGAAACATTCCAAGTTTACTGGAGATATATCCAGTCTCTGGGAGTTACAAAAATTAGATCCTATACACCACCTTACCTGGGATTGGTGGTGGTGGTTAGTGATGTTAGATGATGAAAATGGCAACCCAGCTGGAAAGCAGTTAATGGTGCTATGGTCAACGAAAGATAATCCTCTTGTTGAAGTCAATGGAGTGGCTTGGGAACCCGCTGGAAGACCCGGATTTGATGATGAAGGAGCCATTGCCATGGATGGAATGGTGGCTGCTTGGTATTATGATGGTTCAAAGCTGATTGAGCCTTTGGTTTTGGAAAAAAGCAGGATAATCGTTTTAGCTGAAAATCACTCCAAATGGCCTTTTGACAAAGGAGGAATTGTTGCATCAAACACAGATAGAGAATACTCAATGGGACTTAATGATGAAGAGAACCAATTTTGGGTTAAACTTGATACTGAACATGGTGACTTCGATTTGAAAATGAAACCGTGGAATAATGCGATGTCTAGCCTCAAGGTTGCACAATCAGAATACGGGCTTGGAATGGGTTATGGCATCTCAAGACTTCATGGTGCGTTGTGCGATGGCAATATCTCGGGTGAGAAGGTAAGTGGAACCGCATACTTCCAAAAAGTGTGTGTCCAAGCCCCATCTCCTCCGTGGTTTTGGGGAATGTTACACTTCGACGATGGTTCATACATTGACTGGTTTGTTCCTCACATATCTCCGACCCTAACATCAAAAGATTCAGAGCCATGGAAACAAAGAGATTTCACACACTTACCTCTTTCTATGGGTGGAATATTTCATGATGTTAGCAGGCAGCGTAGTGAAAAATTTTCACAAATAAGTGTTGAGAGAACGTGCAATCCCGACAACATGCCTACATTCCACGTCCACATGTGGAATGGAGTTACCGAAATAAGAATCAATGCTAAAGCTGTAACAAGAGCACATTGGACATTTGATCAACCAACAAGAGGCGGCATGAAATCACATTTAACTTACAACGAATATCCTCTTGTCGTTGAAAAAATAGAGATTGACGATGAGCAAGGGATAAGGCAAAGAGATAATTGGAACACTATCCGCGGGAATGCAGAACACTCTTGGGGGCTACTTCACTAGGTAAATCGCCGTAAGGTTCATCATCGTCTAGGTTCTGTAGTATATTAGGAAGAGACGTCATGACTGAAGATGATGCAATAGAAACTGAGGCTGATGCAACTAAACAAGCATCAGAAACAGAAAGTTTAGCAACCAATTCTGAAACCACAAAAGCTGGCTTGAGAGAAAAATTTCGACTGACAGCCGATGAGAACATAATGCACGAAGTTAAACCATCGATATTTGCTTTCACGCCAATGTATGGAGTTGCATTCCTAATTTTGTTCGCTCACTGGATGTTTGAAATCGATTGGAGCGGAGAAGGGACTATGTCCAAGATAATTGATGGAATTATAGGGTTCGGCAAAGTTGGTAATTTTGGATTTGTTCTTGTAATGCTAGCAATAACTTGGTTTAACAGGATGTTGAATGGATCTACAAGCGGTAAATGGACTACTGTGTTCTTGCTTGTTGTGACCTTTACACCCATGATGTTGAGTATCGACAACATACTAGAAACACTAGGAATAATCGAAAGTGACTTCATTCCTATCGATGACTTTTACTACATTGGTTTTGGATTCTTTTGGTCTATCTTATTTGTAGTATTAACATTGTTTTATCAGCGCAGTTTCCACTATGCTATTACAAATCATCGAGTTATTTTTACTCAACATCTCATAATACCGGGAGATGGGAGAAGAATACTGTTTGACAACATAAACGAAGTTAGAACTCAAAGAACATTCATGGGCGCAATACTCGGTTATAATACCATAATATGCGACACTGGAAGTCAGCTTGGGATTGGCGAGGATGCAATGGCCGTTACAGCTGGTGCATCCAATGCTGGTGGAGATTCAACAAATCCTGAAACAGAAGTTACAAAGGGAGTATTTCGCAGATTGTTCGGATTCATTACATACCAAAGAACTAGAAAGATCGACCTACCGGACCCTAGATTTTCGTTTTATTGTATAACGAATTGGAAATCGGTAGAGAAACTCCTGAATGAAATGCATCAACGACACAGCCAATCAGGTATGCTGAGTGAAATTAAACAGCAGTTATCCGAGTAGGCCTAAATTCACATAGGTTTCAAAAACCTCATTGATGAGGCGTGTATATGACCGAACTCATACAACAGGCAGGCATGGCTTTGTCGAGCGGTAATTTCACTGAAGCAATGCACCTATTTGACCAATTAAGAGAAGCAGAACCTGAGAATGCGATGGCACATTATGGATGGGCTGAATCTGCATTTATGCGATTATCCATGGATATGGAAGAAGACGTCCCTGCTGGAAAGATTATGCAAGTCTACAAGAAGGCCATGCAGTTGGATGAAGAAAATTTAGAGTATGTTGCATCATTTGCAAATTTCTGCCTTGACTGTGGTAGAATTCCAATGGCAATCAAAGAATATCAGCGCTTAGAGAAAATGGCCGAACTCAACGAAATACCTGTTGAAGATACACTATTCGATGCAAGTAGGTTGATTGTTGACGCTATTGAGAGAGTAGGACAACCAATGGACAACCCTATGATTCAACCATGGCTAAGGCAAGCCTTGGTTTGGGCTGTTGGAGGGCTTGGTTTTAGTGCCAAAGACGCTGCTGAAAAACTATCTTCTGACGAGTGAGGTGTAAAAGGTGGAGAAGGCGCGTATCGCCTTCAGATTTGGTCATTATGGCGACACCTTTCATGGAAGCCAAGTGCAACCTGACGTTCCTACTGTTCAAGGAACTCTAATGCATATTTTCAAAAAAAAATTGAAATGGACTAATGAGAGAATGCCTGTTGCTCTAGCAAGTCGTACTGATTCTGGAGTTCATGTTAGGATAAATGGTGGATTTATTGACCTCGACCAAGATAGATGGAACGCTATGAAAGAGACTGGATTTGTCAAAGCTGTCGGCCATCAATTACCACAGTCGATATCTATCTTTGATGCGAGGCAGGTATCTAGCGACTGGAGCCCAAGAAGAGCAACTAACCGCACATACAGGTATCGAATGGAGTGCATGGAAGGGTGGGTTGAACCAAATCTTGATGATTTTGCAAAATTATGTGGGATATTCGAAGGTAATCATGACTGGTCTAATTACTGCAGAAGAGAACCGGGTAGAACTACTCAGAGAGTAATTGAATCTTGCAGACCGTGGCTAAATTCTGGACGAATTATAGGGTTTGAAATAATTGGTGAGGCATTTGTCTGGAACCAAGTGAGACGAATTGCAAATGCAATCCATTCGGTAGTCACAGGCAACCAGAGCATAGATAGGTTAATTGAAGCAAGGGATAATCCAGAAACCGAGATTGATCTTGGATTAGCAGAAGCTGATTGGCTAATACTTTGGGCAGTATCTTGGGACGATATCCCAAATTTCCAAGCCATTGATTATCCAATTAGTGCACCAGACAGGTCGAGTTTGCGGTGGCAAGAGATTTGTAGACTACAACAAAAAGAAATCTTAATTCGACAGTTCGATATTATGCAAGGTCAATACTGATTTTATCACCATCTGATAAATTGCAGGTCTCCCTCAAGAACACACCAGCAATTACCTCTACAACATCCTCATGACGAGTCAGGTCAGGAATAAGAATGGCGCATTCATGCTTACCATCTTTACAATCCATTTTGGCTAGAAATGCCGTTGCACCGCCGAAGGACACACCATCCCTGTCGAACCCCTTGATCCTGTGCGCATCAATTGAACTTGCAACTCCTTCATCTAGACCTGCTGAAACTCGCAGTTTTTGGTAGTTGATTAGGGACTTGCCTTCGACTGAGACATTCAATGTGCCTGGCCAAGCACTCCTTCCTAGTATGTTCTTGAATTGCTCTTGATAGTGGTGTTGAGACATAAAGATGTGGGCTCGACCCAAGCCTGAACATACAACACCATCAATCCGCATTGACCACCGCCAGTAACCTCCTACTCATGACTGTTCTGCATATATGCAAAACAACATGTATAGCCACCATTTAGCATTAGCATGGCAGGGGATTTGAGATGGATGGAAGAACGCTATGCTCAACTTGAGACTGACTCGTTACTATGGCAACCACCAACGCTTGAGACTGCAAACAAACCTAGGTGCGTGATGGATGGAAAGCCTACAATCATGTTATCTGCAAATAATTACCTGAATTTAACTACACACCCAAAGGTAGTAAATGCCTCGATTGAAGCCATCAAGAAATACGGTGCAGGAAGTGGTTCTGTAAGAGCGATCGCCGGAACGATGGACATACATCTTGAGGCAGAAAAGAAAGTTGCTGAATTCAAAGGTGTTGAATCCTCATTGATATATTCTGCAGGTTACACTGCGAATGTTGGATTGATACCTTCGCTAGTAAAAGGAAAAGATGACATAATAATTTCTGATGAATTAAATCATGGTTCAATTATCGATGGTGTTCGATTAACTAAAGCACAACGTGCTGTCTTTCCACACAACGACATGGGTGCTCTAGAGCAGGTGTTGAGAGAAAACAAAGATGCTGATAGAAAGCTGATAATCGTAGATGGTGTATTTTCCATGGATGGCGATATTTGTCCTCTAGACAAATTGACCGAAATTGCTGAAGAATACAGTGCTATGGTTTTCGTTGACGACTGCCATGGCGAAGGCGTATTGGGAGACGGAGGGCGCGGAATTGTTGACCATTTCAAATTGCAGGGAAGGGTTGATATTGAGGGTGGTTCATTTTCCAAGGCCCTTGGGGTTCAAGGTGGAATAATTGCAGGTAAAGAAATTATTAGAAACCACGCACTCAATCACTCAAGGTCTTGGTTACTGTCCGGTTCACAGCCACCCGGAGTCGCTGCTGCACAGAAAGCTGCTGTTGAAGTATTGATGGAAGAACCAGAACACCATGCAAGACTCTGGGAAAACACAGAATACTTCCGAAATGAAATGCAATCACTAGGCTTTGATACCGGCGTTTCAACTACACCCATAATACCTGTAATGTGCGGAGAATCAAATATTGCAAAATCATTGTCGGAATCTATGCTAAAAAATGGAGTAATGGCTGGAGCGATTGTATTCCCAATGGTTGCAAGAGATAAGGCTCGTGTCAGAACCCAAATGTCGGCAGGATTAACCCGTGAAGACCTTGATGAAGTACTTCGTATCTTTGAAAACTCAGGTCGAGAGATAGGCCTAATCTGATTATTCTTCTGAATCTAATTCTTCAATGATTTCTATAAGATCAGAATCTTGACCCGCAACCTCTGTTACTTCTTGTGGTTCATCCAAATCGACTTTGTCATGGTTTTCGAATGGGTTTAATTCATCTTCAATCATGCACAAAAGTCGCCAACGAGGCGCCCAAGAAATGTGAATGTAAAGAGGACCTGGTAACATCATCAAACCCCATGCTAAGTATTGTGTAATGTTGCTATTGGAAATTAAATCGGTTGAAACCATAGTGATTAAACCGAAACCAAGGAATGGTGTAGAGTATAGGATTTTTCTGTTTACAGACATCGGCATTCGTTTTGTGACTAGGTTTAGTAACCGACTTGCCATTCCTAGCAAAGCTGTTGCAAATACCAGTAGACTACAATGTAAAATCCATAATTGGAACCAATATTTTTCAGTCATCGCATATGGAAGTATAAGGGCGATTGATACTAAGAATCCGTAAAATCCTCCAATATTGGATGGATGGGATAGCCATAAAGGAAGTTTTGAGAATCTTGATGATAGACTCCCACCCACCAATAATTCCTTTTGCGAAGGGTCTAGAGAGGATGTCATAGCACCCCACTTGGCCGCTTCGGACATAGTGTGCCTGTCACAAACAATACATTTGAAGGTAGAGGGAGTTTTTTTGCATCTAAAGAGGTTTGTCACTCAGATGAGAATATTCGAGAAATAGGGCCTTGCACGTCTAACTCCTCCTCTGGCAACCACTCTCTCTCAAGCAACGTTGACTCTTGCTCTTCTCTGTCTCTTGCATCTTCAAATTCGTCATGAGTTTCGTTGATCGCATTGTCTAGTGATATGGCTTGATTTATTATATTCAATTGCTTTAATAATACAGATTCTTTTAATTTCGATTCCCAAACAGATAGTAAAGTAAAATCTTCGTCAGATTTGTAGACAACCCACCCCCTAATATCTTCCTTGACCAACTTTAATCGAGATTCTCCCGGATGAATCCAATTGCCGGAAAAATTAACCATAATCTCCGAACTTGAAACAGCATTTTGTTCCATGAAAGGGTGGTTTAGATTTACTGCGAGTGGAACTGATGTAATTTTTTTCAAATTCCTGAATGATATTAGAAATATCAGAATTACAACTGCGATAACAAGTCCAAAATCTATAATAAAATAACATACCAGTGATACTATTACAGAGATTATCAGGGAAATTACTAGTTTCTCTCTTAGCACAGATTTGAAATGTTCCTTACCAATCGGGGTTTTTGAAAACAGTATCAACCCACGAGGTTCCTCCATATGCTGGCCACCTTAGTTTAGCCCATGAAACCCTCGTTGTGATGTTACTATCAACCTCATGTTTGAATAAGGGTAAAAATTCATTGTGATATCAGGGGTGCCTATGGTAGAGTTGCCGCACGGGATAATCGTCGATGAAAGGCGAGGAAGTGCTACGATTCTAAATACACTCGTAGGCGAGATGATTAAACTTGGTTCTGATGGTTATATTCGATGCGAAAGGACTCCATCCGATTCTATGCCCAGAGTAGGGCAAGTAATGATCAGTAGAGGTGTTGTATCAGCAGCAATCCATGAGTCGGATGTTTTTCTCGAAGGATTGGATGCCCTAATAGAAATTGAGGCAGATTCAATGGAAATTGACAGCAGATTGCAATCGGTCGAGAGTTCGGATATTGACAGAATAATCGAGTTACACCCTCAAGCTAAACTAGTGGTGGAGAGCGTAGATACAGTCCAAACTTCGGAATGGTGGCACCAAATTAGCGACCACAACAATGCTTGGACTAGAGCAAGTAAATTACCAACTATCGACGCAAGTTTTGACGCCCCCGAGTATGTCAAAGCCAGAGCTGCTTCGATGGTCCACACATTCATCAGTGATACAAAAATGCTTACTCCAGGTAGTGTTTATTCAAGTAGTTCCGACCAATTCTTTAATCTCGCATCAATCCTCAAAAAACATGGTAGGCCATTACTTGTTATGTCGCGAAAGACCAAGGAAGATTTAGTAGTAAATTATGACATACCACCTGATAGTTGTTTATGGCTTTCTCAGAGCGAGGGAGAAGATGTCCAGTTTGTTAATATTGAAGCAATAAAGGGGACTATATTTGGATTCCTGGAAGGAAACATAAGAGCTGTTTTATTGCTCGATGGATTAGAATACCTCTCAAATATTTGCGGAGCAAAGGACGTTATTGACATGCTAAGAGACGTATCAGATAAGATGAGATATGAGGATGATTGCTTGTTAATCTCTTTTGACCAAAATGCTTGGACATCGTCTCAATGTGCCCAAATATTACGGGCAGCTCCTCCCCTTGATACTGATACAGTAAATGCGTGGATTTCGGATCCAGAATATCTCTTGGAACATCCAATCATGCGAGCACCTACAGCCGAAGAAATGGAAAAAATTGCAAAATTCATTGAAACAAATACTCCAGAAATAACAGACAAAGAAGAAATTATTGAAATCGAACATGAAATTATGAAATCGTCTGAAACCTTAGAGGAAGAGGAAATTTACATCGAGGTTCAAGAACCTGAACATAACGATAAGAATGATGAATTTAAACAAGAAGAAGCAGGTGAACAAAAGGTTTCTGAAATAGATAAAACCCTTGTAAAAGGCCCACGTAAAGCTCATGTTGTCAAGAGAAGAAAAGTAAAGCGACCAAAGAAACTCACAAATCAAGACCTTCGATTATCACAATTATCTTCCCTAAAGAGTGACGTTAAAATTGGAGATTTGCCAAAAGCAAAACCAATTCCTAAAATCGTCGTTGGCGAAACAAAAAATTCAGAATTTTCCAATTCTGTAAACTTTAACCAGACACCTTTGGGTAGTTTATCCAAGAATCTCGTTAGCAGAAAAATACCTAATCTTCCAAAGACACCGCTCGGTCCTCGGGAAGTTGAAATCAAACCCTTGAAAGATAAAGGGTCGTTAAACACACTTGTAAACCAAAATCTAGCCAAAAAAGAAAGGAATAACAAATTATCACAACCGGCAAAAGTCCAGCAGAAGATATTTGATGTTGATGAAAAATTAAAATCTTGGAAAAAGGAATTGGAGGAAGAGATGTGACAATATCCAATAGAGAAAAACTCCAACTAGCACTCGCAAATGCTAGACAGTCGTTGGGAGTCAAGAAACCCATTACTGCGAAAGAAGCGTCGTCGAAGTTGAACACCTTGCGAGGTGTATATGATTCTGAGGATACCAGAGAAGGGAGTTTGCTATCTAGAACTGGAGTTCAAACCCGGCCCGTATTTGATATTCTTGCTGACAAAGTTCTTGGCGAAAATACTGATTGGAAACCGAGTGTTGACTTGGATGAAGGTGAAAGATCTCTATCCCAGATTGCCGCTAAGAGAATAAACGCCCTGCGAGAAAAAAATCTTGAAGATGAATTCGAGCCTGAAACATTAGGGGATTCCTTTGGCTTGATGAGTGACGGGCGCCCTATTTGGGCAGGGGTTTTAGACTCTCAACGTGGTTATTCAACGGGTGCAACAGATTTTGCGTTTAAAGACACTGCCTTCAGGCCGGAATGGCCTCCAGTGCAACACCTTTCGGACCACAATACTTGGAAAAGTTGGCACGTAGTCGAGGAAAATTCTCGAGCAACGTTGGCATGTGAAAAAGTAATTCAAAGACCCGGAATAAGTATGAATCCTCTACTAATATTGGGTGATAATGGATGTGGAAAATCCCACTTGTTGAGTGCATCTGTTCAAGGAATGATTCGCAGGCAGGATGGAAATGTCCATCTCATATCGACCTCGACTATGAGAGGATGGGATAAATTGCCCAACGGCTGGGAAGATGCAGTTGCTCATGCAAGCTTGCTTGCGATTGATGATTTACACCTCGCAGAGGAAAAAATCGCTACTGAAATTGGTATGATGATTGACTATGCTCTGAATCTTGGTGTCCAAATAATCGCAACGTCTAGAGTAGATTCCAATAAATGGGAAGCAAGAAGGCTCTGGGAAGTTATGCGATCTGCAACGAGTATCTGGATAAGAAAACCTAGCTCCTCATCTCTAGTGACACACCTAAGAAGAACTGCTAATGGAAGAGCATTATTACTAGACGATACAATGTTGGCAAATATTGTCAAGCAAGGACAAGGAGACTGGCGGACTACGAATTCAGCATTCGAGAAAATCGCCCTCGCTATTGAAACAGGAGAGAGGGTATTTGATTCTGAAGACATATCGAACATACTGAATGATGAACCAATAGAAGTTAGTCATGCTGAAAGATTTAGTGAAAGAGAGGACCTTGAAGAAATTGCATCCAGGGTAATTGGAGAAACGCTTGACCATGTATACACTGATACTGATATTACTGGTGTTGAGCTGAAGACTGAACTGCCAGAATTGAGCGATGATTGGGAAGTGCCTGAAATAACCATACAAGAAAAGGACGAACTTCACGAGATACTTGTTAGTGATAACTTAGTTCCACACGTTACAACAACATTGACTGTTGATGAAAATGACAAATTTTTAATTGAAAATACAGATAATATGGACAATTTTGACAAGGTTAGGATAGCAGAAACAACGGCTAGTGTAGACAGGATAACAGAAGAAATGTTTGAAGATATGGAAAAGAAACATATCGAGAAATCAATCGAACTTTCACAACTTGAGGATGAAATGTATGAACTTGCGGAGATGAGTAAGACTGCATCGGTAGATGAGTTGATTGCAATTGCCGATCGTGTTGGCGAGATTGAGATGATAATTGGCGATGCAGAGTTTGAAGAACAAACTACAGTTTTGAGGCCGATAACTACTCTGGAGCCGATTGATAAAAACTAAGTAAAACTGCCGGAACTAGCTGAATAGCATCGAATTTTGAACACAAAAATATGTTAAATCACATAGTTTAGGTGTTGGTAAAAACACCTTGATTATTTACAGCGTACAAAATGTGCGTCGCCCTTATACATGGGTTGCTTTTCGCTCAAAATGTCGTGAAGAAATGGGGGATGAAGAAAGTTTGTTTGACTTAACCACCGCACACCTCAATACGGGTATGCGCGGTGTTCCAGTCGGAACATGTAGAACATCATACGTAACCCCAACTGAGGGAGTTCATTACTGCGGTTACCCGATTGCTGAACTGGCAATGATGTCTCCAGAAGATGTCGTTTATTTGCTATTTCACAAAGAGTTACCAGATATACAGGAATCAGTGAATTTCAGGAAAGAATTGCAATCTCGAGGGGAATTGCCAGAAGGTGTTGAAGACGTTCTAGCAAGCCTACCAACAGACGGTCATCCAATGGACTGGCTGTCCATTGGAATTCATACCCTTGGTATGCTAGGCGGAAAAGGAGATTGGAGAGAAGATGCGTTGAACCTAATCGCAAGAATTCCAAGATTGATGGGTTTAATATTCAGATATCGTGAAGGAAGAGTCGAGAATATTCCCGAAGACAACCTATCTCTCCCCCTGGTTGGTAGATTTACCAACACCGTCAATTTGAAAGATATAGATAAAGCTGTAATGAATAGAGTTCTATCAACCTATTTGGTCTTGCATATGGATCATGGGGGTGGAAATCTTTCCACCTTTACTGGCAAAGCAGTAGCTAGCAGTCATGCAAATATTTACTCCTCACTAGCAGGCGCAATGAACGCCCTATCTGGACCACTTCACGGTAGAGCAAATCAGTCCTGTTTTGAATTTGTCAAAAAAATTGGGACATCAGATGCGAAGGAAGTCGAAGATTTTGTAAGGGCTGAACTAAATGCAAAAAGACCTGTATTTGGGTTTGGCCATGCGGTATTAAGAACGGAGGACCCAAGAGCAACAGCACAGTTTGCTCTTGGTGAGGAAATTTGTCCTGATGATGAGTATTTCAAGATAATAAGAACCCTTAGGGAAGTGGCTCCCAGAGTCCTCTCTGAAAATCCGAAAATTAGTAATCCAAATGCAAATGTTGACATCGCCAGTGGAACACTACTAAATTTTGTAGGGCTTGAAGATGCTGAATATTACACCACTTTCTTCGGATGGGCTAGGGTTGCTGGAATTGGTGCTCAGATAGTCGACGAGCGAACGGTAATGAGAAACGGGCGCGGAATACCAATATACCGCCCTAAATACATCGCTGAGTCACAAAGCCTTCGTCATGTTGAATGAAGAATTGGTCTAGGTGATTTCCCACAGCCTCTGTGACCTATCATCCGTGTAGCATTCCAGCCCAACACATCTTCGCTTATCTCATGCCATGGAGCAACATCATCCGGAATTATGCCTCTTTGCAAGCCCGACCATTGCTCCTCAGTTAGTGGCATAGTTGCAGGCCTAAGCCACCTTTTGCTTCCACACGGCAAGGTCATATTTGGATCGGCGAAATCTGTTAGTAAAGACAGATTAGCATCTATTAATTTCCTTTCCAAGTATGGGTGACCAGGCCAAACAT
>PAOW01000039.1 GCA_002710015.1 Methanobacteriota archaeon
ACAATCTTCTGATTCATCAATTAATACAATCTCGCAATAATCCTTCTTGGTTTGTATCAATTTGTTGGAATCATTGTAATCTAAGCTAAAACCAACTTCATCACCATCACTATCACGATAATCTCGCTTGTCGTTTGGAAGATCGTCACCATTGTCAGAGAATCCATCTCCGTCTGAATCTACACATCCATATTTCTCAATCACAACATATGTGACGGTTAAACTACCATCATCTTGAATTTCAGGGACATATGCATTCGTTGAATTACCTATTTCCAAAGGACAGGTGTCTGGATCATTTCCTTGCAAATTATCTCCATAGCCATCTCCATCGGTATCAATCCATTGAGTGTCATCATAAATAGCGAAATCCGCACCGTTTGCGGTAGTCCAATCATCATCAGGGTCTGAGTATCCATCTCCATCTGAGTCCTTACATCCTCTCCTGTCAATTGTTGAAAATCCATTTTGTGACGGGCAATTATCACCATTGAAACCGTCTACCTCATCACCAAATCCATCTCCATCAGAATCTTTCCATTGAGTTGGTTCTTCAGGGAACCTGTCCCCGCCTTGTCCATCCTTATTGTCGCCAAAGCCATCTCCATCTGTATCGCTCCATTGGTCAGGATTGTTAGGAAATGCATCGGACTGATTTCCATCCAAATTATCGCCATAACCATCTCCATCTGTATCGCTCCATTGCGATTGATCTAATGGGAATGCATCTGGATTGTTTCCATCAATATCATCTCCATAACCATCTCCGTCTGTATCTTCGCTTTGAGTGGAATCTGAAGGAAATACATCTATGCTGTCTGTAACTCCATCTCCATCAGAATCCAGATCGAAAAGCCTAACTTTTGAAGAGGATGAAAATGCTGAAATGACATACAGTTCGCCTGAATCGCCATAAACTCCCATCATTACTCTACCAGCGGAGCTGAAATCATAATCTTCAGAGAATGTTGTTGCATTTATTATGTGCAACTTACCATTTTGAGTCCCCACAAAGATTTCTCCATTTTCGCCTATGTTGATGGAAATAATAGTTTGTGAGCTAGAGATAGATGTAGATTCCATCGACCAATCTGAAAAATCATATCTGAACAAATCGCCATTCGCACAACCAACCAATATGTTTCCATTTCCGTCGTTGATTATCTTACTAGGATACGATGAGAAATCTGAGAGACTTCTTTCTAGAACTCCGCTCTGTGTTGTGACTTTGACCAGATTGTCTCGCCCTCCAGTGACAATCCTATCCTCAGAAATTATACTCATCGATGTCATTGCTGTATTATGACTCGGTGTTGAGGTCATAGTCCACCCATTAATGTCGTATTCTTTTGCTCTACGTTCTCCTCCGTAATAGCCGAGCCAAATTTGACCTTCTGTGTCCCAGACAACGGAATCTACTGAGTTGGATGTGTTAATAGATCTAGAGACTATTCGCAATTCTGTGTTAACAACATACACGCCTTCAGTATGCGCAACCGCCACCTGCAAACCTGTGGCATCTGGAGTTGCAGAATTAACTGTCGCATTGAGCTCGATTGACCATTGTGTTATCAACTCACCACTGCCCCAAAAATGCTCAGAGATATTACCGGTGTTTGTAACAGTGAGTAGAGTAGATGATGATGAAAAAGATGTGTGAACGAGTCTGTCATCTAAGGTATCTATAACACCTACATCTAGTAAATTGGATTGTGCTTCTGCCTGAGGTAAAAATGGCAATACTAACAAAGCGAGAATCACTGCTAGAAACTTCCTCATGTTCCTCTCCAATAATTGATGACCTATCAATGGCTCGGAGAGGGTTATTTGTGTAGTGTTCACACTACTCTTCCTTCTCTTTCAAATTTAAATCAGTGTTTGGAGGGTTCACCGGTCTGAGTATAGTTACCGGCTTTAGAGTGGTCGTCTCAACGGTTTTTGGCTCGCTTCCTGGTTTCATACCAGGCGCAGATGAAGGAGGTGCGCCTCGCTTCTTTACAGGATTCAATATCCCTTTTGAAACAGGCTTTAGTACGGTTGTCTGCTCTACTGCATCCAATCTCTTAATTGGAACCAGTGTTGCTGTTGGGATTGGTTTTACCTCCAATTCTTCTGTTTCCACCTCTTCAGTTGCTATCAAATCTGGACCTTCATCCTCAGAAGGAATTTCAGGTTCGATGATTTCTTCTTGAATATCATCTGCTATGACTTCTTTAATTGATTCCTCAGGTTCAATTTCTTGGATTTCAGGTGCTACTGGTTTAATTCCTGAAATATCAAGATCAGGCTTGCTCACAATCTGTTCTCTAACAGGCTCGACAAGTGGCTTGACTACGCTTGGAGGGGTGACTACTGATGGTTGCAGTGGTTGACGTACGATCTTTGGATGAATCGGTTGTGGTAGAGTTGCAGGTCTTGAGGCGGTTTGCATTCCAACAATTGGATTTTTCACAGGTCGAGCCAGTGGCTGAGCTCCGCTCAGTGACTTTGCTGCTGACCTAGGCGCTCGCATGCCTGCTAGACCAAGAGATGGTGCATGTTGAGCGGCTGCCTGTGCCAAGGCGCCACGTGGAGCACGTCCAGCTGCAGCACCCAATGCATCAGGTCTAGCACCTAAGGCAGACGGATCCATTCCTACTGCAGTCGGCCTCTGTTGTGTGCCTTTCCCAGATATTGCTTGTAACCAAGACTGACGTTTCTCTGCTCTGCTGTCTTGCGATTGTAGTGTCTCAAATTCAGATTGCTGCTCAGCTAATCTAGCTTCGTCCGCTTCAATTTCACTCTGAACCTTACCTTCGATGGTTTCTCTCATTTTCGTTTCAGCCATCTGACGGAAATCATCCATCTGTTGTGTTAGAGAGGATAATCTGTCACGTATTTCTGCTCTCTTGACTCCTAATTGAGCCTCAATCTCGGCACGAATATTTGCCTCTCGCTTACGAACCTCGATCAATGCCTTGTTGCGCATTATCTCCTCGCGCTTGTCGAGCTGTCTCTCAAGCTGTGTTGCGACTTCTTCTTCCTTTCTTGCTCTAAAGTCAGCGAGACGTTGCTCCATGTCTGCTTCAAGTTCGAGAACTGTTTCTTCCTTTAGTAGGTCAAGATCGGTTTCATGAGTTATTCTCTCGTTCCTCAAACGAGCGTCAATCTCGGACATTATTGCCTTCTTTGCTGCGGATTCTCGTGCTTGGAATTCTAATTCTAATCTTTCAGACCAATCGGTCTTCTTTGATTCGTACTTGTCCGACATTTGGTCATGTAATTCAGCTTCTCTCTCATATCTGAATCGTGCTAAGCGGTTCTGTATTTCAGCTTCTCTGGCATTTCGGTATGCTGCGAATTCCTGATCCATTCTCGATTCCAATTCAGATTCGATTTCAGATTCTAGTGACTTGGAAATATCATCGACTGCCTTCGAAAATGTTAGGTCGTATTTTTCTCGCAATCGACTTTTTCGCTCAGCTAATTTTTCAATATGCTTCTCTTCTATTTGGCGCTCAACTTCACTGCGAAGTTGTTCTTTACGCCTTGCGACTGCAAGTTCAACGTCTTGGCGCATCCTTTCTTCCAATTCAGTAGTCTCGGACTTCAGACGCTTTTCTAATTCATCTTGTATTGAAACCGCGATATCTTCTTCCAGCCTTAAACTACGTCGTTCATATTCAGCACGCATTGTAGCCTCTCTTTGTTTGAGTCTGAGTTTCAATTGCTGTTCTAGGCGTGTTCTAATTCCACGTCGCAGTGCTTCCTCTCTTTCCGCTAATTTCTGAGATTGAACTTCTTCCAATTTTAGAACTTCATTCGATTCCATTTCATGGAACCTGCTTTCCATTTCAGCCTGGATTGTGGATTCTAATTCTCGTATTTTCCTTTGAAGTGATTGATTGAACTCGATTTCTAATCGCTCTCTTTGTAGAGCAAGCCTCTGTTTATGTTCATCAGATAACTGTCCTTCGAGTTGGGAAATTACAGACACTCTATGTTCCTCGACTTTGCGTTCCTGTTCGACGTCTAGTGATTCTTTGAGAGATGATACTTCCCTTTCTAATCGCATCTCATGCATTTCCCTGAGTCTTATTTCCTCACGGGTGAGTGTTTCTGATTCAAGATTAGACAACTCGTCTTCCATTTGTTTACGAAGATCTCTTTCAAAGGATTCGAGTGTCATTGAATGTTGCACATCAAGTTCTGAAGCCATATTATCCTGCATTATTGATATTCTCTCAGCTAGTGCTTCTCTGCGTAATTTAGCCTCTCTTCTAATTTTAGCTCGGATCCTTTCTTCTTCGCGAAAGCGGGAGCTTTTCATCATAGTCTGATCAAGACTTGGGCTTGATGTAGAGGTCAATTGTGACCTTAGTTTTGAGAGATCCATATGCCCAGATTCCCCTCTCATGTCACCATCTTTCGCTCCAGACTTGCTGACGCTAGCACTCATAGGATCCCCATCCGGCACTTCATCCTATTCTCATGATAAATAAGGAACGCGATGCAATCGATTGCGCGCGGTGCGATTTATACGACGTTTGAGGTCTGCCGTTATTCTTCATTTTCTCTACCCATTTCGTCCTCTACGATACTTGGTCCGAGAGTTATGTAAACTAAAATTAAAACCAAAGAAATAGAGAATAACAACATGGTAAATGCTGTGCCATCCAAATCACTGGCAAAATCGTCTCTGTCCGTGAAGGACATAGCATGAATTACTGCAAACAGAACTGCTGCAAATTGCATTACTGATAAACGAAGGGGAAAACCTGATTTCAGCTTTGACATTTTTCTGTCAGATATCATCAAACCTCCACTGATTAGCATAATCGGGAGAATTGTAAAATCAAGATACGGATGATCGCCTTCTCCAAAACATACATCGCAACTCCAGGTAGATAGATCTGGGCCAATACCGGATGATGGTTGGAGCCAAATTAGACCTGCGGCTGAAATAACAAACATTGCACTAGCCGGCGAGGATAAGCCGAAAAAGTATGGGACATATCCTCCCTCATCATGTTGAAACCTTGCCAATCTTAGCATGCCACAGGCGATTAACCAACAGCAAGCAATTGCAAGGCTTATTGTCCAAATTGGGCTTGCACCCCCCCATCTTCCAAACATAACGAATACTAGTAGAGCAGGAGCAACACAGAAAGAAATGCAATCAGACATAATGTCAAGAGAACCACCTAGTAATTGTCTCTTAGAATATCTTCTTGCAATTGGCCCGTCAATAATATCTCCAAGTGCAGAGAGTAAGATACAAAGCATTGCGGCCCAAACGTAATCGGTTTTGATACCTGATTGATACGGATTTTCTGATATATCCTCAACTGCTAACAATAGCAAAAATATTGCACAGGTTCCAAGCAACCCATTGGTGATAGTGATGTAGTCCGCCAAACCCATCATTCTGTATGTGGTTTTCATACAATCCCTCAGAATTTTACCTTGAATGATACCTCACACGCAGGGCAGTTTATTTCTCTCTCACCCGGACGCTTGTTCATTCTTAATTTTCTATCGCAAGCTGGGCAAGTAACCTCTACTTTGGGCCTGTGAGGCTTAAGAACGAAATGTGCATCGCAAGCAGCGCACTTTAGGTTTGCAGGTCTCTTGTCGACTCCAACTACTAAAATTTTAGAGCATTTAGGACAACTGACTTTCTCCTCTCTCCACCTTTTTCTTGTTCCTTCATGTTCTACCTTAACTTCTGCTTTACACAGTATGCATTCAATGATTCCCAATCCATTTGGTAGAAGGTTGTTACATTTGGGGCAAGTCAAATCTGGAGCCCCGATTCTGGATTCTACACCTGGGGTTTCTTCTTCCAACATATTATTTCACCCTAAATTCAACATTACAATAAAGCTCAATTTTTCCTACCTATGATTTCCAGTTTTTCTAATGTTACAGAATCTAATGATAGACTCGACTCAGAGATTTCAAGTAACTCTCTGAGCATAGTTCTTGCAGCTGCCTGAACTCTCGGATTAGATAGGTCAATAGATTCTAGAGAATTATCATTGGATTGTACGGAACCATCACTTGGCAAAGGGACCCTGTCTATTACACACCACCATCTTGTTCTGCCTTGATCCCTGTGGTTCATGACCAATCCCAAGGATTCTAATTTCTTTAGGTGATGATAGAGGTTATACCTATCAACTCCAACGATTTTCTGCAATTGAACTGTCGTATACTCATCAGCATCTAACAAAGCGACGTAAAGTGCTCTTCGTGTAGGATGCATCAATGAAGTACTGACCGGGTCTGCATGAATCCTAGGCATATGTGTCACCGTTATTGTGTCCTAATGGTTATGAGGCTTCAAGGTAGCGTCGATTTTTGGATTGAAAGAAGAAAATAGTTGACGAAACGAATTAATCGTTCCATCCCAAATAGAAGTTGCAATTTCTCGTATGAGTTTTACCGTTCCTCCGGTTCCAGAAAGTCTCGCTCCATTGACAATCACGCCAATTACACTCAATTCATGAACCAAGACGCCGAAAGCAAGGCTGTCATACACGTCAGCAATTACACCATAGACTAATGCGAGGGTTATCGCAACTGAGTAAGCGATATTCAGAGTCAATACTCGATGGGTATTCCTCGAGTGGTCGATCAAATCAGAAATCAGCCTAGGATCATCTCCTGGTATCAAAACATCTGCTGCTTCAAGGTTAGCTGACTCGCCACTTCCTATCGCTATACCCACATCCGCTGCTGCCATAGCAGCAGCATCATTGAATCCATCTCCAACCATTAGCGTGATATGTGTCTTTGACCGTTCTTGGACCCACCTTACCTTCGCTTCTGGGGTCATATCGCCTCGAACTGCCGACTCTGGCATTCCTACTTCCCTCGCTAGATTATTTACAGCATCCTGGTTGTCACCTGACAAAATTTCCACATTTATCCCTTGGTCATAAAGCGATTTAATCAATTCTGCCGTACCATCTCGTATATCATCATGAATGAATGTAAATAATGCTACTGGCTTGTCATCCTTAGTTAGTAAACTTGCGCCGTGACCATTTCTCTTTGCCTCTTTCAAGGCGGTCAACAATTTTCCGCTTACCATTGACTCGTTGGCTCTTACAAAAGACACATCCCCGCCATTGAATTTAGCATAGACACCATCTTCACCGTCTGATATTTCTGATACAGTCTTAGGCTGAATGGATTCATCTTGTGCAAATGATATGATAGATTCGGCATAAGGATGGTTTGATGACACTTCAATACCTGCTGCCAAAGCAATAGCAGCATCGCGTTTGCGTCCTCTAGACAGAGTTATCTCACCCACTCTCGGCTTGCCCGATGTTAGTGTCCCTGTTTTATCAAGGAGTGCCAAATTGACTTTAGATAACGCCTCTAAGACATCTCCTCCTCGCGCAATTGCTCCTGTTCTTGCAGCTTTTGCTAGACCTGCAGCATGCGGTATTGGAGATGCTAATAACAAAGCACACGGACAAGCGACTACCCACAAAAGTAGGATTAGTTTAGGCTCTGCAGTTGGTTGTACAATGTAAGCAAGGAATGCTCCAATTAACACGACGGGTATCCAAATTGCAGTAAAACTCTCGATAGCTCCCTGCAATCTTGTTGGTTTTTCTTTGAACTCGTATACTTTGTCAATCAACCCTGACAATCTCGTTTCATCCCCAACAGCAGTGACCTCTATCTTTACTGGCCCCCTTGCTAGAGTTAATCCTGCTTGTAGTTCGTCACCTGCCTTAACTTCTATTGGAACTGATTCTCCTGTTAGTGGAGCCCTATTAATCGAGCCTGAGCCGGAAATTATTACCCCATCAGCAGGTATTAACTCACCGCTGCGAATCTCTAGCTGATCGCCTTTCATCACCAATCCTATCGGAATTTCCTCTGGTGTAAACGTGTTGAATGCTGTTGGTGCTATTGCTTGGGGACCTGTTACAAGAGAAAATCCACCGCTGAATTTTTTCGACACTCTCCTAGCACTTCTGGGAATACGGTCTAAACCTCCTTGCATCGCTTTTCTAGATTTTACAAGTCCCTCCTCTTTCATATGTTCTGTCCAGGCAACTAAGATAATAACCATCAAAGCCTCACTCCATTCCTGTAATGCGGATGCCCCTATCACTGCTAAAGATGTCAAAACTTGGAATACTAACTGACGATTTTTTACCGATGAATAGGCTTGCTGTATCATTCTATATCCTCCTATTGAGACACCACTTAATCCGAAGGCACCCGTCACCCACGGGTTGTCGAGCACTCTGTCAGAGATTATCACTAGAATGAGCATAATGAATGAAAATCCTGCACCAATCATTCTCCATTGAGAGGGCAATACTCTCTTTGCAGTTTCTTCCTTTAGTTCAAAATCTCTTCCAATGGTTTGCTTCAGAGCATTATCCATGGCTATGCGCAAATCATTATCTGGTTCTGGTAGTACTTGTAGGATGATTTTACCATCTTTGTTAACCTCACAATCCAAAACTCCTGGTTGACGCTTGAGTATCTTAGGTAATTTTTTGACTGTAACTGAGTGTCTGTCTGCGACTTCTGATGCATCTACTCCAGATACTTGCATGAATGGGACATTTGGTGGATTACCCAGTGACTTCAAAATTGCTGAAGCTTCTGAAGTGCTACCCATTTCAAAATTGATATCTAATGTAACTGTGCCTTCTGTCGCACTCACTGTTGATTTATCGACTTGAGGTAATCGGTTGAGAGCATTCATTGCTTTGTATGCACAATCTGGACAATCCATATCTTCAATTGGCCACGATAGAGTGTATTTTCCACCATATTCCTCGACAACAGACATATCGATTATTTCAGCATCGATAGGTATTGATTCAGGAACGGCAGTTTTGGCCGGTTTTGGCGTTTTCTTTGGTATAGGTTCAAGTGATTCGTCATCCTCAAGGGACAAGAATTCATCTGAATCTTCCTGCACATGCAAGCGGAATTATTCATCGATGATGAATGCTCGCATAGTAAGCGTATTCAATAACATCCGATAGGAGTGGATATGAGATGGTTACCAAACAATTGGAAACCGAAGGCTGTTGCGGTCGATATTGATGGAACTATTACTGATTCTAACAAGAGAATTCACCTTGGTGCAATAAAAGCACTAAGAGATTTAGAAAAATCAGGGATTCCTGTAATAATAGCTACAGGTAATGTTCGAGGTGTAACGTATGGATTATGGAGATTCATTGGAGCTAGTGGCCCCATGGTATGTGAAAACGGAGGTGTAGTTTGGCACCCGGATTGGGATAAGCCAATAATTAGAGCAAGTGGTGAAAGGGCCAAGGATGCTGCAAAACACATTTCCAACATTATTGATATTGATGCAAACGGAATCAACACAAACGACTGGAGAGAATCTGAATGGTGCTTGTTTCCGGATGAGGATTTAGAATCAATAATCAAAATAATTGAAGAAAGCGAATTTAGGGATTTATCTGTGGTAAAGACTGGGTTTGCTATACATCTTATGGAGCCGCACTTGTCCAAGGGATCTGGTCTACTAGTAGCATTGGAAAAATTTGGCTTATCTGCTGAAGATGTACTCGCTGTTGGAGATGCGCCTAACGACATACCTATGTTCCAGATTGTAGGCCATAGTGTGGCAGTAGGTGGGTGTTTTGATGAGCTGGCAAATGTTGCAAGTGTGGTTTCGCCCCATCATCGTGGGGATACATTTGAACCACTAGTTAGAGAGATCCTCTCCGATTAATGGATTTGAGAAATTACTCGAGGAAATTCTGGTGCCGGAGGTAGGATTTGAACCTACGAAGCATTTCGCAGCGCATCTTGAGTGCGCCCCCTTTGACCACTCGGGTACTCCGGCTATGGCCATGCGCCGCATTCATCAAACATCATTCTTCCTCATCAAAATCATAATTTTGATTGCGCCTGATATATGCTGTAATGAGGACTAGAGTCGAGATAAATACTGAAAGTATAGCAAGCGATAATACAGCAGTTTGAGAGCTCGAGGAGTCTGAACTTCGATCCTGAACACTGGATAGTGGAATTGGGATTTTTTCATCATTGTCCAATTGAATGTATAACCCAAGATTTCCTATTTTCCATGCCTCTACTTCAATATTTACAACTACGCTAGCCTCTGATTGTATTGTCAAATTTATTTCATCCACCATTCTATCATCTGCATCGAACAATGTCATATTTGTTGACCCATCCAAAGCACCAATATTAGTGATTTTTATTTGAATATTAATTATATCACCCAACATAGGACGATACGGTTCGGTTACAATATCAACAACTGTTGGTTCATATGCTATCCATCTAACCACAGTCACAAATGGCTCAGCCTCATTCGTCCCAATTCCAATAGCTTCCCTTCCAGCTGCATCAGTCGCTGTAAACCAAATAAGTATTGAATCACCTTTCTTAGGTTGAACTGTACTCAAATTGATATTTCCAGAATAAAGGTTTGAATTTATACTTTGGAATTCGATTGGTATTGTACCTGCTCCTTGCGACCCCTCAACTATCCTTCCAGAATTTTCAAATTTCCAGTTAACTATCAATGGGGAAGAAGTGAAACCGCCATCATCAATAAGAGTAATCTCGACAGGTACGCTTTCCAAACTATCGGAATCAACACTAACTAAACTGCCTGCTGCCAAACTAAGAGTCGGTGGACTTTGGTCAACTAAAATGTCCATCTCGTCTCCACTTACACTGTGAGTTGAAACTTCATTGAGATTCACTAGCACTTTTATTTGTGTTCCGTAGAATGCAGAGTCTATGACGAACCGATTTGATGATTTTCCGTCAGAATTGAAATTTGAGACTAATAGAGTTGAATCCTTATCGCCAATGAGTTCGATCACGTATGAAGCACTGAACGGTAGATTGTGTGCAGGAATATCTAGACCCCTGTGATATGCACATACCTCTATGTCAACTGCGTCCTGTGCATGGATGTATAAAATCCCATCAACGAACTCCCCCAAAGGAGCAATACGATCTACTGCATCGCTAACCTCTAAATCTATACCTGTATGTAGTTTCCAGGCGAACAAATCGATTGAAGAAAAACCTTCCAATGGAGCGTTTTCATCCCAAAAATTCAGTGATGGCACGTTTGTATTTTCATTAATATCATCAATAAGATCCCATCTCAATTCGAACTGAATCTTGACATCCCAAGTGTTTACTTGCCACCTTTGTATGGTTTCAACTCTTGGAGTTCTGATATAACAGCCTGCATCATAGGTTACATCACCACTGTATGGAGTCCATTCAATAGCACAATAATCGTAATTTTTCGAAAGGTCGAGGCTAACCAAATCAATTGAATTTATTCCATTCTCATCCGATAATGTGAAATTGAATTCATGAGTATTACCTGAAATTAAAGATTCATCGATTATGTCCAATCCAATAGAATCTCCGCTGACTATTGTAGAATACCTTGGTTGAACGTATAGTGTTGCATAAGGATTCTCAGCACTACCTCCATTCAGTAAAGTATTTCCAGCTAAATCTAGACCCTGAACAAAGATTTCCAAAAATCCGGATTCTTCACTTACCAAAGGAACTGTTGATTCATCTATTAATGGTAAGTCAATAACAACATCCTTTGAACCGATTGGAATTAAGAAATCTATTGACTCCCATCCTCGTCCACTACGATTATACCACAACTCCATGGTTGAAGGTAAACCGTTATCGTCAATCAGGTGAAGTCTCAATGGAATGTCCTGTCCGGGGTGCCAGACGTGACCATCCGCAGGTTGATTTCCTCCTGGGGCTGCAACTTCCAGTGACACCACTCTTGAATTGTTTTTATCAAGTATGAATGTGGCTTTTTGAAATGAGGAGGTTGCATCGTTTGCTGAGTCTACGCCTGATGCACTTATGTTTACTAAATTCGGTATTATACGAAGCACTTGTCCACTATCTATGGCAAATTCTGGCACTGTTATGCTAAGATTGAATTTTCCTTCCTCGTTGATATCTGTCGAAAAATTAGAAAGTATTCCATTATCTGTTTCAAATGAAATAATCACATCTACATCATCTGATAACGGATTTTTATTATTCACTCCTGAATATCTCACCTCTCCATTGATGGATATTTCACTCATCGGCCGTACATTCAATGGGAATAAAGGCTCACTAATATCATGAAGTGGCCTATTTGCAGAAAATGCCTTGAAAGATATCACTTCAAGATCATTTGTAGAGGCAGCATACTGTGCATTTCCAGTAGATCCTACTGTTGGACCAAGATACAAACCCTGTTGGTTGATTGCATATGTTAACCAATAGATTCTCGAGTAATCATCCAGTAACCACTGCGATTGTAAAGACCAAGTTGCGTTCTCCCCATCCCAACTGGAATTTTGCATATCCAGAGATATAACACCAGCTCCTGAGTTTTGTATGAATCTACCCCCATTATCCAAATTATCGATTGTAACTTCAGCAAAAGAGTCTGATAGTGATTGTGAAGATGAGAGAACCAACTTCACTGATTCTAATGGAGGGGTATCTTCCAATGCTTCATGCTTGGAAATTGCAACTTGTGTCATACCCGGGACAAACGTTTCAGTTGGCAAGGAAATCCACACATCGTCTATGGTCTTTTCATGTTCGATATTGCCATCGAAATATATTCCTCCTCGATCTGCTGAAATTGAAACCGGAAGTGATGAGGTTTTGTCTTGCATATCAACAAACAGGGTAATCAATGAAGAATTGATGCTTATAGAATGCTCAAAACCAGAAATGTAGTTAAGTGAATAAAGGTGGAAGAATGATGATTTATTGGATGAGAAGTGTATTTTGTATTCTGTCATAGAATGACTAATTCCATCGATAATTACATCCATATCATATTCAGAGTATGAGGGAGTTTGTGAACCATTAGTAGCATAATTCATACCTCCTCTGAAGCACTTTTCTAGTAAACCACAAGACCAAGTCTGATTTGAGAGTTTTCTGGATGGAAGCAAAACAGAGATTTCTAATTCTTGTGAATAAGTTAAATTGAATCCATAAGCATTTGTCACGTTTTGTGAAACTCCGTCCACTTTTATTGCATGAATTTGATTTGTTGAGTGGAATTCTCCATTCCAAAACCAATCAATATTTCCATCATCGCCAAAGTCTATTGCTGGGTTTAATGGTGAAAGAAGGGTATTTGGCTCAATCTTTAGCCATTCAAAGACCTCTCCGTATTCAATTTTAATTTGAATTATCACATCTTGGCTTGGCCCAAATGTGTTGCTCATCATTTCTCCACATTCAGCTTCGTCAATCACTTGGCTAATACCTATACCAACTCCGTGATGATTATTTGTCAATACTGGAACTCTTCCGGGAATAGACAATAATTGGGCTGATATGTTTCCAGAGCAATCTAAACTTACTTCTTTGTATGTCTTCCAGTGTGGTAAAGCAACTGTGAAAGTGTATTCTGAGTTTGAGTGGCCTGACTGATTGCTTTCATAAACCCAACTGGGCAGGTTACTATCCATATCAAACAGAATCTGTTTATTGAGATATTCTGTAATGCCATGGTGAAGAATAGATACACGAGGAGTCAGTGTTTCGTTAGAGGTAGCGAAGTGAAGTCGGAATCGTAACTCAGGATATTCCCATGCAGCAATCTTTAGGTTGAATGGTAGGGTCAAATTATTGTGGCCTTCCACAACATTTCCTGAAGAATCCAGAACATCAACCGTCAAGTTAGTTCCTTCAGGGGAATCATACAGTGCTGTCAATCTAGCCCAACCATAATCATCAGCAGATATTAACGGGCTTGTCCAGGAACCATTTGATCTGAATCTATCTATGACAATTCCTGCGTCGTCAATATACCACCCATCCTCCTCAACATATGTGTCAGTGAAAAACGAGAAACGAATCTTCACATCATTTCCTGCTAGATGAGAAATATCCCCACTAACCCTTGAGAATGTGTGATTAGCATTTGAATTACCACACCCATTTGCAACTGTTGAACCGTCAAATATTCCCATTCCGTGGAAAGGCGAGTTAGGATTTACCTGCGATACGATTTCGTAAAAACCTGTTATGTTTTGTCCAAAAGGTTGCCACGTCAGTCCATCATCGATGGAAGTAAAAATCGTTCCGCCGTCCCACGCAGCCTCTGTGCAAACCCAATGATTGAATGTCAGCCTAGCAGTTGCCCCTGTGGGTATTTGATAGATTGGAGAAATCAGGTGAGTGTAGACGTTGTTTGTATATTGGCCTTGAAGATTTATTCCAACCCCATTATAGCCACTAGGCCAATTAGTTGAATTTGGACCGTATCCATTTGTGTTGTCGATAGCCCCTCTTTCCCACTTAGAATCTCCTCTGACATGGTCTACTCTCCATCCATCAGGTAAACCCTGTATTAGGTCGAATGTTTCAGTGATAGACCACGGACCGTTATGACCTTCCCAATCTATGTGATTCCAGTCGTTGCTGCTATTTCCCGAATACTGGAGATATTGGCTTGTATTGTCTGTGAAATTTTCCAACAGACGAATTTGAGAAGATTGTGTACCCATTGCGGAATATACCTTGATGTCATCAATCATTATTCCCTCCCATCCATCTATTCCGCTGCCTCCGTAATTGAATGAGAAGTCTGTTTGCACCTGAAACTTTAGCAGACTGTTCGCTGCATTTGGATGACCGACAATCCATGGAGGTAATGGATGAATTATCTCTCTCCAACCGTAAGACTGCTGTGTAAAAGATGCTCCCCCCGATATCGTGGCTTGGCCAGGAACACCGGGGAGTGGACTAATTGTTGACCAAGTTGAGCCATTATCTTGTGAAACCTTGACTATCAGATTATCAGCATTTCCACCTTGAATATCCCAATTGGCCCAATACGTCAATTCCATTGGATTAGATAATCCTGACAGGTTGACTGGAACTAGAAGCGTCCCGTTTGCATTGGGCGAATATTGACCAGAAGCGTTACCATGAAACCAAGCTCTTAGAGGCTCACCTTGATTTGAAAGATTGAATGAGTCAATAAATAGTCCAACATCAGATGATGAGTTCGAAGATGTATCGACATAGAATCTGAACCCAATTTTATTGAAACCTTGAGCTATTGAGTCGAGTAAATATTGATCTGTTTCCCAATTTTGGCTGACTCCTGACCAGTTATCAATCTCGGACCATGTTTGTCCATTGTTAACCGAATACTCAATTCCAGATTTGTCTTGTAAGTCAAAACTGTTCCACCTATCAAATGACAGGGAAAAATTCCGGACAACCTGCGGTATGTCCCAAAACTGTGATCGAATGTAGCTTAATGTTCCCGGTTCCACACTCCCATTGCTTCCTGCGGCAAAATCACCAGATGTTGCATTCGTTGGACCGTATGTAACCATTGAAAGGTTGACAGGAATCCATGCGGAATCGCCCTGTGTACTCCATGAGGAGAATTGCGGAGTTATTGACTCAAAATCCGTCATCTCGCCATACGTAGAAATTGGTGCAAGGGTTAAGTCTCCGTTGGAAGTGAGGTAAGAAGTGCCATCTGTAAGCCCTGATGCGAAACCACCAATCTCATGGGCAGACCAAAGCGTTCCATTATCAAGAGAGTTTACCCACTCGGGAGCCACGGTAAAATGAGAATCGGTAATTGTTGAATTTGTTGGAATAGTAAATCCATCATATGTTGAGTTAGATTCCATCAGTCCTGCATCATCAGGCGAACTATTCGGTCCTTGCCATGTAACAGTATCTGCGGAAGCCCAAGGGGTGATGACCATCAAAAAAACAAGGAAATATGCTTGTCTAATCATGTTCACCAATAGTTTACTTACAGTTAGCAGGTTTGAACCTTCGTCTTGATTGTATGCTAAAATCAATTGAAGGGTTGATAGATGGCCCGCGCCACGGTCCTACTCATGGCCGAGCGGAAATTACTGACACCGTCTCAAGCCAAAGAAGTGGAAGAACATCTCTTCTCCACATTGCGACAGCAGGCAGGTCGAAGTGTACCAATGCCTCTACCTCGTACGGATTTTTGGGATAACGTTGGCCTACTCCTAGACACAATTGAAATGGAAATCCACGATGTATACAGAAGCGTAGGGCCCTCTTTAAAATTACAAACTCTGCAAAAAAGGCAGGCAAATATACGTCGAACTGCTTCTGAGTTGGCAAGGAAGAGAATCGTGGCGATGGTCCAACACTCAGCAAGTATTGCCTTGAGAGCTGAAGGTGGAATACAAGGCCAAGATCTCCCCAACCTAGATTGGTCACGTCACGACCCGTCTGAAAGAGAGTTTTACGCCAATGCTAGCGAACAACTGAACAAATTCAAACACAGCGTAAACTGGAATGGTATGCAGATGGGACTAGCTATTGAAGAAATTACCGAATCCCTCACAGCGGCTTCTGGTACTACACAATTAGACTCTTATGCTAAACAGGAAGGAGGGTTAACAGGAAGTGGACCACCATTAATTGCGCTAGAGGACAATGATGAACCTCTTCCGGAGATGGAGATTGATGAGGAAGATATTCTTGCTAAAACCGATGAATTCCCAGAATTAGGGGCGTCTCTAACTAATGTTGAACGGACAGCAAAAGATACCCAGCATGTTGAAAGTCATGCTGCAACTATGGAGTTAGCACCTTCAAAAAAGAAGGTGGAAATGGATTTTGATGCCTGGGCTGAAGCAGAAATCGCCAATGATGCGAATGAGAAAGATGCACCGGATATAGAAGTTGAAGACGATTTACTTCGAATTCGAATTTTGAAGACTATCGAAGAGCCTGTTGTTACTAGTGACGGCGAAATCGAGTTGAGTGCTGGAGACGTGTTATTCCTAGATAGAATGACTGCTGATTACCTAGTCGAAGCAGGTTTCGCAGAGGTTGCCAATCTTTGATGTGCGTAATAATCTCAAGACAAACTGTTGGAGAGTAACTCTCGTTATTTGAGAGTCTGCGGTTGTCTTAGTTATTCACTTCATTGCGCGCATTGATAGTTCAATGCTCACAGTATCCGGGATTGGTATCCTAGCTACTTGCCTGAGTGCACTTTCGTCTTTACCGGTCGAAATGTCCATTTCAAGCAGACGCTTGTGTATACGCATCTCCCAGTGATCGTAAGTTTCACTACCCTCCCCATCTGGCGCTTTGCGGCAAGGAACTACAAGGCGCCTAGTTGGTAGAGGAATTGGCCCTCTTAGACTGATTCCACCGTTGTCGCAGATTGTTTTAATCTGCAGAGCAACGGCGTCGATATCTTTGTGATTTTCTCCAGTTAGTTTGATGATGGTCACTGCTGCCATGATTTCACCTCTCTTCCATTCGGATCGTAGTCCAGTCGGAACTCAAACTCACTTCTTCTCAATCTTCATGCAAACACCAGCAGCGACGGTCTTACCCATGTCGCGGATAGCGAAGCGTGAAAGTTCAGGGAATTCGCTCATAGCTTCAATTGCCATTGGCTTTGTTGGTTGGAAGCGAATTAGACATGCGTCTCCTGTCTTCAAGAAAGACGGATTTGCTTCTTTTCCAGCCTTGTTAGTCTTCTCAAGAAGTTCTTGGAATCTAACAGCAACTTGAGCGGTGTGTGCGTGGAATACTGGTGTGTAACCAACTGATACAGCCTTTGGAATGTCCATTAGCTGAATCTGTCCTACGAAGGTTTCGTCGTGTCTAACGAATGTAGGCTCACTGTCTGAGTATCCTGCGACGTCGCCACGGCGAATGTCAACTGCTGCAAGTCCACGAACGTTGAAACCAACGTTGTCACCTGGCTCAGCCTTTGGAACCATTGTGTGGTGCATTTCAATTGACTTTACTTCAGCAGACTTTTGAGATGGGTTGAAGACTACTGTCTTTCCAACATTCAATGTTCCTGTCTCAATCTTACCTACTGGGACTGTTCCAATTCCTGAAATCTTGTAAACGTCTTGTATTGGAAGTCTTAGTGGCTTATCAATTGGCTTATTTGGCATCTGAGCTGCATCGATAGCTTCGAACAGTGTTGGACCAGAATACCATGGGCACTTGTCAGATTTCTCAAAGACGTTGTCTCCGTTCAGACTTGATGCTGGTATCATTGGTATTCGATCTAGTTGGCTTCCGAATCCTGCAATCTTCAGTAGGTTTGTTACTTCAGTGCATGCAGATTTATATTTCTCTTCAGCCCAGTCAACACCGGAAATATCCATCTTGTTAACGTGTATGATTAGCTCTGAAACACCAAGAACCTTAGCAAGGAATGCGTGTTCTTTGGTTTGTGCGTTGACACCGTCGTTAGCAGCGCACAGCAATACTGCTGTGTCAGCTTGGCTAGCTCCAGTAATCATGTTCTTTACGAAGTCACGGTGACCTGGAGCATCTATGATAGTCCAGTAGTACTTCGGTGTAAAGAACTCTTTGTGTGCGACATCGATTGTGATACCGCGCTCTCGCTCTTCTTTCAGACCGTCCATAACGTAAGCAAGTCCGAATCCGGCCTTACCCGCTTCAGCGGCTAGTTTTTCGTTCTTCTCAATAACGTGCTCCTCGATGTGACCTGAATCCAATAGTAGGCGACCTACTGTTGTGGACTTTCCGTGGTCTACGTGTCCGATGAACACAATGTTGCGGTGTGGTTTACTCTTATCTTCCCATTGGGATGGCATAATGCTCTCTCCTTAGCATCCTGCCGACATTCCTCCCCTATTTGAATACCGCGACGCGTTAATGAGTGATTTCCGGGTCACAGTTGCCCAAAAAAATACTTCAGACTGTTCATTTGTAGATCAAGCGAATGGTGAGCGATTCAATCTCAAGGTCGTTCACCATTTCATTCCTGACCGTCAAAGTCCACTCTCCATCTTTCCACTGACTTTCGCTGAAGTGGTAAGATCCAGTAAATTGTAGCCATACACAATCGGTGTCTGAATCACAGTCTCCACTACTTCTCTGGTCGACTCCTATTGCACTAGTATTTCCTGCTTCTTCATCAGTTGAATTGAATCCATACAAATCTAATTTTGCACGACAATTACTTCCTTCTCCGGGTACTATATCTGTGCAATCTGGATCTTCCTTGAGGTAGACTAATTCGCCTGCCGCTCTTCTTATTGTATTGGATGAGTCAATATCTTGAGACACTTGGAATGTAAAGTCAATGTCAACAGCATTATTCGATGTGTTTCCACCGATTGCGAAGTCTTTCCACTTTCCTGCATAGTTGACATAAACTACTGTTTCATCAATTGACGATAGCCCTACTCCGTTGGTTACCGTTAGTGCTATCTTGTATTCACCAGGTATTACTTCCTTCCAATCAACAAATTCTCCTGTAAGGTCTGCATCATTTTTGGGATCACCATCACCATCCTCATCGCGTTGTAAATCTAGGTCCCACTCCCACTCTGAGATATACTCATCACTGGAACCTGCATCTGAATTAGAACCATCAAGAGAAACCGTAGTTGTTGCAAGGATGCTTTTGCTAGAAGTGCTCTTATCCATTTCACAGATGTATATCAGGTAATAATTGCCAGATGAAGTCGAGTCTCCATCGCAATCGCTTGCCTGCGAGAACGACCCTGCATCTGCTATTGGCTCTGCTGCATCTGCATCGATGACTTTTATGCTCCTAGACTGAGATGATGATGAGGAGCCGTCGGAAACAGTTAGAGTGACTTCATATGTTCCTGCATCAGGATAGGCCCACGTCGTTGTTCTGCCGGTCTCATCATACGATCCATCGCTATCAAAGTCCCACTTGTAAGTAAGGGAAGCTCCCGCTGGCAGGGAAGCGCCTCCGTCAAAGTCGATATCCATGCCTACCCTGATATTTTTATCAGGGTCATAATCAAAGATTGCTTCAACTTGAGAGGTCGCGGTTTCTTCGCTTGAAAAACATCCAGCCAAACTCGCAGAAATAAACAAAACTACCATCAACAGAGGTTTCATCAATACAGGGTGGGAAGGATTTACCATTCAACTCTTGCGCTTAATGTGTATGTTTTCAAAAGGAGAAGAGGGAGGTTTGTCTATTCCCTGCAAGAAGGTCTTTTGCGTTCCAATTGAAAGCCTCAGTTACCCGACCAAAAGCCGTAGCGAGCCGGTCTGCGTAAAATTGCCCATCATATTCACTTACAGGATCTTCTTCAATCCATGGCTGAATCTCCATTGGGCGAATTTTAGCGTTTGTAACTATGTAGGCAATTTTCATTCCCGGAGTAAAAGGTAAGCCACGCTTGATAATTGCTTTAGCCGCCCTTACTTGTATCATAGATTCGGGGTTAGCATAATCTTTGGAAAAGTCCCACTCGGCCCGTTTCCTGTCCCAACGTCCTTTGCATGATTTACTCATAATCAATTCTCGGACCGGGACTTTTTGATTTTTCACAGCCGATATCGTATCTATCGCAAGATTGACTGCTGATTCTGAATCATCCTCTAGCACATGCTTGAATATGCCTTTCATTCCTTCTGTGAGGTATCTGAATGAATCCGTCCTTTGAGTTTCATAACCCTTTATCATCATTTTTTCTTCTGGCCATACCACTTGCCCAACGTAGCGTTTCTTAGCTCCGTGGCTGAAGAAAACTGAAAGGCCTGTTTCAAACTCTAACTCAGCACTCGCTTCGCTAAATCTTTCAGCAGTATTGACGCCAAAGTCAATCATTGCCTGCTTAGGTTCCAATTTACCGTCAAGAGGAGTTTTTACAAATATCGAATCAGTATCAGAATAAACAACGTGCTGACCTTCCTCGCCTAGTTTTTGTATAATTGTCTTGATGTTTTGCCTTGCCCATGCTGTTATAGATTCACCAAGCTGTTTGTGTGTGAATCGATAAAATCCACTAGCGAATACCCCATAGAAAGAATTCATGAGGATTTTCACAGCATACTGCATTTGGTCATGATAAGATTTTGTGGCTTCATCGGCTGCATTCTTCATTCCTGCTTTGTGATGATCTCTTTGAGCCATCAGATCTTCAAGCAGAGTGGGGACCATACCTCTTCTACCAGATTCGTTACGAAATTTCGCACTTGTTGGAGAGGTGTATATCTCCTCATTCGGTTCAGGCTGTTCAGAACTTCCCTCATCAATTCTAGTGGTGTAACAGATATTTTTCCCAATCATTATTGAGGGATACATAGACTTGAAATCCAGAATTGCAACCCAGCGGTGTAGACCTGCCTCTACATCGTGAACGTATCCTCCCTCTATTTGCCCCTCTTTACGATCTGCGGAACCTGTCAAGGGCACTCCAATTCCAGTTCTGTCTGCCATTCTAATTACAAGCGAATCTATCAGTTGTGAAGTCGTCCCATTAGCGCTTGTATCAAGAGTTACCTTTGCAACAGAGGCAACTGCTTCTTTGCGCCTGAACGCCTGAATTTTGTGCATTATATCTAGTGGTAACTCTGCATCTCTCAAACAATATTCAACAACCTCATCCGGCCTGTTAGCCCATTCTTCATCCATATTGGATGCGTCAATGTCAATTTTTTGCATTTCTTCATCTTCTGGAAACAAAAGCCTTGCCACAAACTTCAGTGTCTCACGCTGTGGCTTTAGCGCTTGACGTGCTTGCCACCAGGCGTCCATAACACAACGTCCAGCCATGTTCCAAGCTCTTGAAGTGCCTCGATTGGGTATCAATGCGTCTCTGCGTCTCCCCTGTTCTGTTGAAGATACTCTGCCCCAACCCATCGTTTCTGCTCTCAACGATTTGTTATTACCAGATACTATATTCGCTCTATCCACAATCCTTCCCATGTCGAAATTATCAATATTGTATCCTGTGATAATATCCGGATCTGATTCCCTGACTAGCTTAGTCATACCTTGTAATATTGATTTTTCATTACCAGAAAAAGTGTGTCTACTTCGCTCACCACTACCCATATCCTCTACAACTGCTGCTGCACATAAAATCGTGTCATGAGCAATCGAAGTCTCAAGATCGAAGGAAAGTATGCGAAAAGGTGCTGGGAATGGTTTGCAGTCTGAAACATCGGACATAGTTACCTCAACACACATGTCAACCGGATGTTCAGTTTGTTTCAATTCGCCATCGATTGCAACGTGCATTGACAGGTCACCATCCAAGAAGAATCGATTAACAAAAGGAATATCTCCAGAGAGAATTGTCCATTTTCCCGATAATTCCTGGCGCATCCTCGGTACTACAAATGGTTGAGTAACAAAAACCTTCCAAACCGGTTTATTTCCAAGATAGGTCCACTTCATAACCGGTTCAGAAATACTCACTACTTCATCAAAATTTTCAGGTAGTGGTGGGTAATCACTATTATTGTCCCATTGGCCATTTGGAGTGATTTCGATCCAAGGCTTTACCCCCTTGACACGAAGAAGGACTGATTCCCCAGTTCGAGCCCGAGACCATAGCTCAAGGATGGTAGAATCTTCCATGGAAACATACCTTCCGGTAATGATTGCCACCTCGCCCTGCCATCGCATGTAGATACGCTAAAGTCAATAGGACAACAACTTGTCGAAAGTAGGTGTAATGAGTTTTTTCGCACAATCATTGAATACCTCCCCGCACTGGTCCGACCCATGAGCGCGGCACCGGTGGATTGGGACGAACTGACTTTTTCCATGACCGAGACCGATTTCATGTATATTGCGAAAACTGCAATCGATGAACCATGGAGTCCTGGTGAAATTAGACCATATGGAAACATCTCGATTTCGCCCGCTGCTGGAGTTATCAATTACGGCCAGGGCCTGTTTGAAGGAATGAAGGCATACAGAACATCTACTGGCAGAGTGGTTTTATTCAGACCCGAGGAAAATGCAAGAAGGATGCAGAGGGGTGCGGATAGACTCAAGATGCCTCCAGTTCCAGAATCAATATTTATCGACGCCGTGGAACAATGTGTGCAACAAAATGCAAGGTGGATTCCACCAATGGGTAAAGGCGCTCTTTATGTCCGACCTTTGCTAAATGGAAGTGGACCTGTTCTTGGTGTGGCACCTGCTCCCGAATACTCATTTATGGTCTATGTAACGCCTGTTGGACCATATTTCAAAGGCGGAATGCGATGCATAAAATTACTCATCAGCGATGAATATCACAGAGCTGCTCCGGGTGGTTCAGGTGGTGTGAAGGCGATAGGAAACTACGCACCTGGCATGATGCCTTCAA
>PAOW01000040.1 GCA_002710015.1 Methanobacteriota archaeon
AGTATGCAAAGAATCTAATTTCTTTCTACTCGCATGGCTTAATCGAACTCCAATAGCGGTCGCCTCTGGCAGGATCAACCAGATTTCTTGATGCTAGATATGCATCTCTCTTGTCTAGATCCTTTGGCTACTTGTCGCTAATGTTAATTTGCTGACCTAAATATGAATTGACAGGTTCACGTTGCACTAGAGTTGCTCTATTCTTGCACACAAAATAAATTGTGTCGTGAACACTAATCACCTACCTGGCCTTGAGCTGACACTTTCCCTTGGGAGGGCGTGGTTTCTCAAGACCGCATTCGCTTCGGCTCACGTCAGGGTAGATGGCGGCAGTCATCGTCCCGTGAGACTCAGCCGCCAACGCCGTCCCTAACGACGCAAGCATCTCGCCCAACTCCCCCCCGTATATCAAGGTGCCTGTTTACTTGTTGACGAAAAACGACTTACTGCGCCACGATGTAATGATAATATTATGGGGAAGATTTCATTATTTTATCCCAATTGTGATATGAAATTAAACTACGCTAAGTTATATCTGAAATTTAGCTAAAAATTTCATTCTGCACCAAAGAACTGCCTGAGCATCGGATGCATCTCCATAGCTTGTTCCTTCTGTATTTGCTCGTATGTACGCAATATGATACCTACCGCAAGCAAGAGTCCTGTTCCAGTCGCATTTCCTACCGTTCCAAGCAAGTCAGCACCAGCAGCCAGCAATCCTACGAACGCTCCTGAGAAGTAAGTTACTGGAGGTATGTATCTCTCTAGAATTCTCTCGAGAACTAGCGGATTCTTTCTAAATCCTGGAATCTGCATACCTGTTCGTTCAATCTGTTTTGCAACGTCCTTTGAACCCATATTGGTTGTGTCGATCCAGAACTTTGCGAATACCATAGATCCGACCGTCATCAGTGTGACATAGAAGAATACGTGGCCACCTATCTGCCACAGGCTATGGCCATAGATATCCGTATCTTGATTCAGTATAGGAATCAACCAATCATTAACCCCATTCACCATTGAAGAATACCAAGCAAATCCACCACTAGGCGTTGATGAACCTGGTTCATACGTTCCAATATAGTCTGACATGCTACCCCAACCTTCCTTACCTAAGATTGGAGTTTTCTGTAATGTTGGATGGTTCCAGAATAGAAGAGTGAACATATTGATGTTTGCTAGTAATGCAGCCATCAAAATAACAGGAATGTTTGATGCATAGACTAAACGGATAGGGTATTTTCCACGATGGCCTCTGACCTTTCCGTGAGTCAAGGGCAGCTCAAGTTTACTAGATTCAGCATAAGCTACAACCAAGAATACCACCACAGACGAGAACAGTGCTGCAACTGGATTAACGTGCGTTAGAAGAATAGTTTCAAACCCGTTTTGAGATATCATTTCGGCATTCGTAGCCTCCCTAAACATATAGAATATCATAGGCAACGTTCCAGAGGGAGGATTTTGTATACTGTAACTCATTCCGGATGTTGCTGGTAGTGGTGAAAGAGTTCCTACGAATGTAGACTGTGCTACACCTGCTGCGATGAATAGAGAAATTCCAGAACCAATTCCCCATTTACTTACCAACTCATCAAGGAGGAATACCAGATAGGAGCCTGCGAATAACTGAGCGACTATCACAAAGTTAGCCCAACCCATTCCATAATCGCTGATCAGTGCCTCTGTTGGGTCTAAGAAACCGTAGGTTTGTGGTATAGACTCAATAGGTATCATTAGCAGAACTAGGAGCTTTTGGACACCTTGATACATCGCTTTATCTTCAGAGTCCTGCAAATCCAAGCGAATGATTTTGGCACCAGCGAATAACTGCATGATAATTGAACCAGTAACGATTGGACCAATACCAAGATGCATTATGGTTCCAGAGGCCCCTGCCATAATCGACCTAAATCCACTGAACAGGTCGAGTGCCTGACCCGATAATCCCCATAGCATAACATTCGTCATAGCGAAGTAAATTATCAAAACAAGTGTAGTAGTCCATAGTTTCTCGTTAAACCTAACGTGCCTTTCTGGTTTTGTGATTGTAGGATAGGTGTCTACAAAGCGATGCAGTGCATACAGACGGCTACTCTTTTCGCCACTATACATGAAACAAGTCAATGCAGCAGCTGCACCAAATCCAAGTAAGATTACTCCTACAAGGAGATATCCTACCATGTCTTGATGTGTCCCGTCATACCACGAATTAGGTCTACAATACCACACAGCGGTGACCAAGAAGCCTAGCCAAACTAGAACCTTACCATATCTGCCAATGACTGGAACTTCTTTGAGACCTTCTGGCATGTCCCTTACAAAACACCAAATCAAAAATGCTACATATGCTACTCCGAATGTAAATCCAAATATTGCTCCATCAACAGCGTTTGAAGATGCATTCCCACCTAATCCTAGAGCTGTTTCAAAGGCCTCTGACTGCCAATAACCCAGCATTCCAAAGTAGAGAAGTCCGGTTAGACCAACCGCCCATGGAATTGATTGCTTGCCCATTTTCCCCCCTCCATTTTATGCGTCTATGTATCGCTCAAGAATATAACGGAATAAACCTCTTGTTTAGAGGTAATCACTCCCACTCCTCTTCTTCATCATCACCTTCGATAGAACCGCCTGCTGCTGAGATTTTTTCAGCTGCTCTAGCAGACCACTCCTCTACTGTAACTGTAAGTGCTGTGTTTATTCTACCTGACCCTAATAATTTGTCAATGCCCATCTCGGTCAGATTAACTGAGTCACCGCCATCCGCCATACCCTCAAGATCGCTTACGTTGCAAGTAACGTAAACTGTCCTGAGACCAGGATTTCGATTGAAACCGTGCATACCCCAGTGACCTGGCATATATTTGATGCGAGTCATTACACGATGCTTGTTCATACCTGCACGTCCTCGACCACCTCTCTTACCTGCGCCACGACCGGCTTTGTGGCCTCGACCGTGTGTTCGACAACGTCCTCGATGCTTGTTTGCTTTACTCATCAAAATCACCTCAAATCATTCTTTCAACCAATGCGGTAATATCATCACCACGAGGTCCCAAAGCGCCACCTACAACATAAGTGCGCTTCAATCCGCCCCAACCTTTCGGTCCTCGCGGAGGGTGTAGTCTGAATACTCTCTTCATTTCTGGCATATCCTTTACAGTTGCATCTCCTGAGACAATAGCCGCTGCAAATTCCTTTATTGATGAGTATTCTGTGTGTTCCTTGACATCTGAATCAGTAATGGGTTTGTCTCCAACTAACCTACCTCTCTCGGATATCATTTTCTCGACTAAACCAGCATCTGCATTTCCCCAAGTGATGTAATCCTTGGCTTTTTGTAGCATACCTTTGTATTGAGGATTTTCAGGTATAATCACAGCATGATTAACCTTTGTAAGATTCAACATACCCATGGTTTCTCTTATCGATCTCTCAACCTTGACATCAGAACGTGCTCTTACAACTATCCAACTCATTCTAGAAGCCTCCCCTTGTGAATGAAGAGTTCGGTTCTTTGAGAGTCGCTCACTCTTGTTCTATTGATTGCAGCTAGTGCATTAAAAGTAGCTGCTGCGTAGTTAATTGTTGTTCTAGTTTGGCCTTTGGTTCTAGAGAGTACATCCGTGACTCCCGCTAAAGTTAGCACACGCTTACCAGTTTCTCCGATAACAAGGCCTTTACCTGCTGGAGCAGGCATCAGTGTTACACGGGTTGAACCCGCTTGGCCCTTTACCTTGAATGGAACCGAGGTTCCAGGTCCAACGCTTGATTCCCATGATCCATTGCCTCTTTGGACTTGAATTATGTTTAGTTTAGCTGCAGTTAGTGCCTTTCTGATTGTCTGAGACACTTCCTTACCTTTGGCCATAGCAAGTCCAACATATCCGTCTTTGTTTCCTACACATGCCATTACATTGAACCTGACACGTCTACCTGAGTCAGTCATTCTTTGAACCATATTTACCTTGATTACCTCGTCTTCGAGATTTGGAATGAGAGCGTCTACAATCTCAACTTCACGGATTGGAAGTCCTGAGGCCATTGCTTGCTCGTAAGTAACTATTCTACCAGCCATAACTTCCCTGCCCAGCCTAGTTTTCGGAGACCAAGTTCTCAACGCAGCAATGGATTCATCCGCAGAGGTTCTTCTGCGACGGCCGCCCGACTCTTCTTTTTCTTCTGTTGGTGCAAAAGCCTGGATTAGACCCGGTGCCATTTGAGATACGTCTTCTTCACTCATCTTAGAATGCCTCCTCTATTTTTGATTTTGTTGCTTCAACTGATGAAGCGTATGAATCGTTTATGTGCGCCCCATTTAGCCTGTCTTCATCTGGAAAGACTGAATCGCCATGAGGTATGTCTAACCCTGCATCAACCATACCTTTCAAGGCTGCAAACACGCGGTTTCCACTTGTGCTTGCTGCTAGGCCGATGTCTAGAACTGCTTCTTCGTGACCTGAGGCCATAGCAGATTTGCCCAGCGCATATCCCACAAGGTAGGATGCAGGAACATTCTTTCGAGATTGTCCTTCTGGCCATCCATACTTTGAGACAAGGTCATCTCCTGTAACGGTTAATTCGACCTTATCTCCATGTTTCTCATAGGATACAACTTGACAAGTAACTCTGGTGTTGGAAATCCTAACTACCGCTCTTGGGTTACCTCCTTTGAGGAGTTTTAGCCTTCTTCGATAGTCTGTTTCACCAGATTTTCGTCTGCGATATTGGTTTCTTTGTCTAGGACCTTTTGCCATCACTCATCGCCTCCTATTGAGATGCCCTCAAGACCCATTTGTGTCTTTAGATGCGAAATAGATCTATAGGAACCACCCTTTGCTTTCAGGTAGTAATGCCTATATTGGGATCGTGTAATACTTCCATCCTCTCTCAAGTCTTTCAGTGTTCTTCGTTGTGCTCTGATTGTGGCCATCCACTGTTGCTTGCGTGGGTTGCGGGCGTTAGAAGTTCCAGATCTCTTTCCATGACCCTTCCTTCTTCCCTTCTGTTTCTGCGACTGTCGCTTTAGAGCTCTAACTCTGGATGTGCCCTGGATTGCCTTGGCTTTAATCCAGCCATTATCGATAGCCTCTCTAATGTCTTCTTTTTGAACTGATTGAGCAACTTGATCCAAATATGATGGATTAATCCAGACTCTATTTACTCCGCATTTCAATAACTGAGCAGCCATCTTCTTTTGGTTAGTAATTTGCATTAACGCTCCCTCCTGCGATTCAAGACTCTAATTCCCAACTCATCTGCTCTAGAATGTATCATCTCTCGCTTTCTTCCACCAACAGTAGAACCAATTCTTGCTGCTTGGGTTTCAGCATCGATTACATCTAAGTCCCTTGAATTATGAACCATTACTTCTTCAAATCCTGATGGGTGTAGACCACTAGCTGCATTTACCTTACCATGGCCAATCCTAACAAGAGATCCTCTATACTTGAAGTTACGGCGTTGTTTGTTATCCATACCGTGTGGTTTTCTCCAGCCAGAGCGGGACAGGCGCTTGTAGCGGAACCATTCGGTTCTGCGGAATTTTGGTGTTCCCTTCTTCTGTGCTGCCCTCAATGCTAGTGAAGCCTTTAGATCGTCAGACAAAACTGGCTTTTGTCGAGCAACGTGTTCTTCGACAATATCCTCATCATCCCAATCTTCATCCTCATAATCATCCTCGAAATCTTCTTCTTCATCATCAAGTTCTTCTTCTGTCATTTCATCCTCAGAAGTAGATACATCTTCTTCTTGTGAATCGACCAGACGGGCGATTAAATCTGCTTTTTTGCCAGAAACAGGTAGGCCTGCTTCTTTCAACAACTCTTTGAGTTCTGCGACTGTCATATTTTCATATTCACTCATTCATCTCCCTCCATCATGCTTTATCGATTAGGTAGATTCCATCTTGGAATACACGTCTATCTCTTTTCTTCACAGTTGTGCAGCGTTCTATATTGGCAGCTGTTTGACCAACTGCTTCTTTGTCCAATCCTGAAACTACTACCTCTGTTTTGTTCTGAACTTTTACTTCAACTCCAGGCAATATGTTAGCATGTCTTGGAACTCTTT
The DNA here is from genome assembly GCA_002710015.1 of Methanobacteriota archaeon. Lineage (GTDB taxonomy): Archaea > Thermoplasmatota > Poseidoniia > Poseidoniales > Poseidoniaceae > MGIIa-K1. The sequence goes on from PAOW01000040.1 coordinate 6,076, forward strand.
CTCCGAAGTAATTGTTTACAACGAATTGGTTGCCTTTTACAGCTAGCGTCATTGGGAAGTGAGAATATAGTGCTTTGAGAGTGTATGTGAAACCTTCTGTTACCCCTTTTACCATGTTATTCATGTGAGCCTGCCAAGTTCCTGCGAGTGCTGACTCTTTTCTTCTTGGAAGATCTACTCTAACTATTACAGCACCACCCTCTTGAAGAATATCATGCCTTGGACTGACAAATTCACGAGATAAACTGCCTTTTGGGCCTGTAATGGTGACGGTGTTTCCGTCTATAGAAGCAGTTACTTCTTCAGGGATTTCAACAACCCTATCGATTCTATCTATTTTTACCATCAAATCACCTCAATAAACGTAAGCAAGGAGTTTTCCACCTATGCGATTCTCCTTAGCATCTTTGTGGTGCATAATACCACTGTTTGTTGTTAATATTAGAAGTCCGAAATCTTGTGCTGGAAGATATCTTCCTTCCCACTTGTCAAACTCTTGACGGCGCACAGAGTGGCGCGGTTTTACTACACCACATTCGTTGATTGCGCCACGAAGTTGGACCACGAACTTACCTCCACGTCCGTCCTCGTTTCTTTCAATTTCTCCTACATATCCGGAAGTCTGCATTATCTGAAGAACAGATCCAAGTAACTTGGATGCTGGAGCAAGATCAACATTGAACTTACCTGCTTGTTCTGCATTGAATAGTTTAGCTAGGGCATCATTTAGCGGGTCAAATTGCATTCATAATCACCTCAATTCATTTTCTTAAATCCAATCTCTGGAGCAATGTCTCTGAAACATTGGCGGCATAATCGCAAGCCGTGACGGCGAATCAATCCTCGGCGTCTTCCGCACCTGCGGCAGCCGATTGTTCTACCAATTCGTTCACCTTGATCTCTTGCCATTTTCATTCCTCCAGGATCTTGATACCATAGTTCTCTGCAAACCATGCTCTGGCATCATCAGCATTGGTTCGGTGGCTTTGAGCAACTTTTGCACTACGACGGCGACGGCGACTAACTCTGTGGCCTGGCCTTTCTAGCACTACGTTAATATCCATACCAAAGATACCGATATCTGGGTCGTATTTTTGCTCTGGGAAGTCAGTGTAATCAGGTATTCCAAAAGAGAGATTGCCAGTCCTGTCAAAGTTCCAAGATGGTAGAGTATTCTCTCTAACCCAAAAAGCGTCTGTCAAAAATTTCTTTATAGATTCTGGATTTCTAATTGTTGCTTTGCATCCGATTGGGAATCCAACTCTTACTTTCAGGTCACGGTTTTGTTGCTTACCAAGTGTTCTGACTGGAGTAACTCCTGTGACAAGCTCTAACACCTTCTCAGCGTTAGAAAGGCGATCTCCACCTTCTCCCACTCCGATGTTAACTACAACTTTGGTGATTTGAGGAACGCTCATTGGATTGACTGTCTCACTCACTGGCTCACCTCCACACCTGGTAGTTGACAATCGCCAACTGTGAATACGTTGTTTGTGATTGTGCCGAATCCGTCAAACTCAACTTCGTTAGGCATGCTTGATCTCTTTACGATGTAGTTGGTGACATCTGCTAATTTGCCGACGTGCACACCACCAACGAGCATACATCTTGTTCCTTCACCGAATTTGATGTGCTCAATGACTTCCTGGTCAGGAAGTGAAATCTTTAGAGAGTCTCCTGTTTTATGTTCAGAGGCATCGTCTACAATGACATTTCTTCCATCATGGAGATGAACTTGTGTCTTCCCGCCTTTGATCGTGGATTTGCCTTCAATTCGACAAACTTTCCATGTTGCTTCCTTGGCGGATATTGGACGATATCGCAAACGACCGTTCGTGTCAAGAACACATCGATAGTTGTCGTCTCCCAAAGTCAAGACATCCATTATCCCAACTCCTCTTCTGGTATCCTTAACTATACGTCCATCGACTTTGGCTAATCCATTGTGAAGTATTCTTTTTACCTCTCTAGTTGACCTAGCTAATCCAATAACATCTCTGATGATTATGTTTATTGGCATACATCTCTCTAGACTGTGCGCTCCAGCTCTTGCACGTGTGACCCACACTGTGGTCTTACGAGGTAGCGGCCAAGTTCTTGGCATGGCTAGACGCTTCAAGTGACTACTGCTTCCCATTATTTTCAACTCCTATTTGCGGTCAATCTCTGCATGCGCAGTTTATCTGTCTCGTCTAATTTTGTGACGACGACGTTTGAGGAGTGGACCGGCACTGCCTCTTCTCTATTGTCTGACTTGGTTGCAGTTGCACCCTCAATGAATATGCGACCTGTCTTTGATTCTACATTCAGAACTTTGCCTGTAAGAGGATCTGCTTTGCGAGCGCCACCGACTCTTTTGCCGCCGTGTGCGAAGTCTCCTCTGACTACGCGAACAGTGTCGCCTACACGAATTGTAACCGATCTAACGCCTGCAAGACGTTCGTCAGGTTTGTCAAGTTGTAGTCTAGCACGAATGCGCTTCCTCATAACGTGTATTGGCGCATTAGCTTGTGCTTTGCGCTGTTTTCCTGGTTTTCTGCTTTTTACCATCCAAACACCTCATACAATTTGTTTTGCCGTTGCTGCAATTCTTGGCCAGCGCTCAGCGGCCTCACGTGAAACTGGTCCTTTGATATCAGACCCTTGAACGTCTCCTTTCTCATTGGTAATTACACAAGCGTTGTCCTCAAATTGGACCCATGTGCCATCCACCCTTCGGAAAGGTCTCTTTTGGCGAATAACAACAGCGTTGAACATCTGTCTTCTAGTCTCAGGGGTACCTCTCTTGATTGATACTTTGATCAAATCACCAATACCTGCTGAAGGATACCTACGCATAGTTCCACCTAATTTTCGAACGTTAATCAGTTGTGCTATCTTTGCCCCTGTGTTGTCAGCGACTTGGAGTCTAGCCATTGTTGGTAGACCACGAGTTTGTTTTCCCGCTACTCCACGCATCAGACGTCACCACCATTATTTTCAATAACACAGAAGGATACAGTCTTTGATAGAGGTCTGCATTCCATAAGCTTGACTTTGTCTCCAACCTCTACCTGACCAATACAATTAGGTAAATGAGCAGACAATGCGCTCGTTCGCTTTTCGTATCTTTCGTATTTCTGCATGTATCGTACGTTGTCTCGCTCAACAACAACCGTGCCTTGCATTCCAACATTCGCTACTATTCCTTCTATGACTTGGCCGCGCAAGCGCAGGGACCCATAGAACGGGCAGTTTTCATTTCCATCCCACTCACCAGTAGGGGGCTTCACATCAACTCCGATGTCTCGCATCGTAATCACATACTCCTTTTGTTACGGTATATTCTCTCCTCAGGTCGCTGCCGCATCAGCGCCCCGTCGATGATAGATTGACTATCATTAATCTTGAATTTGATTGATTTCTTTCCAATGACAATCTGATTGTCATTTTCTAATATGGTAATTGTCTCTCTGGTTTCGTCAGCAACCATACCACTTCGACCAATGAGACCAGAGTCTGGAGAATAAGTTATGGAAACAGCACGTCCAATCCATGATTGGCATTCAATATCATTTACCATTTTATCGCACCTCTACATTGAATCCATTGTTTTGTAATACAACGGCTGCTTTCTTTTTGTGATCGCCCTGTAATTCTATAACGCGACCTTTGACGGTCCCTCCGGCGGCACATCTATTCTTGAGCAGCTTTGCAAGTTTGTTGATGTCAATTGCTGAGTCATCAATACCCTCAACCTTTGTCACAATCTTGCCGTATCTGCGTCTGTCTGTGCTAATAGTTGCTTTCTGTTGTTCTTTTGCGATCTCCTGACAAATACACAATTCGTCCGGAAGTCCACAAACACTACAGATTACAGCCATTTTCTCACCTACCTTGTTTTATTTTTGAATTCCTTACTTGGTTCCCATTTTTGTCTTAATGCGAGCAATAGAGCGACGACACGCTTTGAAGGCACCCATGTTCGAAGGTGTTCCTCCAAGAGATTGTTCCGCACGTAATTGCAGCAATTCTTCTTGCAATTCTGTGAGTCTATCTTGCAGAGCTTCTGAGCTCATCGATGCTATCTCACGATTGGATACATGTGTCATTCAGATGCCTCCTCTGTTTGTGAGTCCTCAGCAGAGTCTTCTGCGTTGATTCTTAGTTGTTCCTCTGAGTAAATTGAAATCTCATGAGGTAGTTTTGTTCCTTTGCGCATTATCGCAACAGTCACTCCAATAGTTCCTAATTTCTTTATGCAGACAGACTTTCCGACATCCATGTGTTCGAGAGCTGTTTCGCCACAATACTTGACGTGCCCACGAATAAATTTCTGAGTTCGGTTTCTACTCCCAGTTAACTTTCCTGCAAGTGTAATTATTACTCCTCTTGCTCCAGCTTCCATGATGTTTAATGCTGCTGAGTGACCTGCTCTGCGGTAATACCAACCACGCTCCATAGCGCTTGCAATCTTTTCCGCCATAACCTGTGCATTTAATGCTGCATCTTCTACCTCGTCGACTTTTAATTTCGGATTTTCGATGCTAAATCTTTCATCTAGTTGCTTTTGAAGATCGTTGATTATTTTTCCTTTCCTTCCGATAACCATACCTGGTCTTTCAGCTTTTACTGTTACCTCAGTTCCGTTTGGAGTTCTACGAATATCTAGTCCGCCAAATCCCGCTTTTTTTGTGTTGTCCATCAAGAATTCCTTGACTAAGTGTCTCTCGACATTTCGGTCAATAATTCGTCTTAGTGTGCTCTTATTGTCAGTCATGTCATCACCCTCAGAAGTCATCCTCCAACTCATCTTCAGCGCCACTGAAGTCTTCAAGGAAAATTTCAACATTCACTTTGTAGTGGTTTTTGGGAGATGCTCGCCCGCGCGCTCTTGGAGTAAAGCCTCTCTTTATTGTGCCACGGTGTGCTGCACAGTGAGTAATTACCATCTCTTCAGGGTCAATATCTTCATATTGATGTCTGGCATTTTCCATGCAACTATTGATTAATTTAATCATAAGTCTGCTTGCTTTGACAGGGTATCTACCAGGACCAATGCCACCTTTTCGATGTCCAACCATGGAAGGTCCTGATCGCTTCCGTCTTTTGTTTCCAGAACCTAGTCTGAACGGAACAGCAACAGCCTTCTTACGAATATCTGGTCTGTCACTGTCGATTTTCAATACATTGTTCAAAAACTCTAATGCTTCACCAGCAGTTCGGTGTTTTATCGCTCTAGCAACCTCAAAACAATGCTTGACGTGTAAGTCTTCTTCTACTGCACGTGCGGTTGCAAGCCTACTACCTTGCAACAATTGAGTGTAGCCTTTTTGAGGCAACTCTTTCCGTTTTGAACGGCGGTCCATTTCTGATTTTCTCCAGCCCATAATACTCAACTCACTTTAACGCTACGTGTGATGAAGAACGAGTAGCACCGACACCAGGCCCAGAGTGAGTAACACTCTTTCTGGTTAGTGCAAATTCTCCTAGATAGTGCCCAATCATTTCAGGTTTAACTTCGATTTCAATGAAGTTCTGACCATTGTGGACAGCTATTCTTTTCCCAACAAATTCCGGAAGGATGGGCACATCTCTTCGATGTGTCCTAATCGTGCGACCCGATGATCTTCTGACGCGCTCAATAAAGTGCTCATTTTCAACTGATAATCCCCTTGCAACTGACCTTCTGGCTCTGCTTGTTAATAATGTGATAACTGATGGAGAGGAAGGGTCTTCTTCAGATGGCCATAGTGGCATCGATTGAAGTTCTTCAATCTCGTAACCTCTGTATGTAAATTGCTTCTTTCTTCGGCCTGTAACTGTAGTTCGCTTCTTTCGAGCTTTTCTTCTACTTGCCTTTGGTGTCATGAATGATTTCTTCTTTTTTGCCATTTTATTTCACCTCAAACTTTCTTACCACGGCCTCTTCCCGTACGACTTGGCGCTATGTTTCCTACCTTGGCACCAGGTGGAGTTCCTCTTGCAACTGAACTTGGACCATGCACAGCCTGGTGATTTCCACCACCGTGTGGGTGATCCACTGGGTTCATTGCAACACCACTTACATGAGGATACAGTTTACCTCTTGCCTTAGCTTTGTAGTGAGCAGCTCCTGCTGTTCTGAGAGGCATTTCTCCTCTACCATGACCAGCCAATACACCAATGGTTGCTCGGCAGTTGCCAGCCATTTCTTTCGATTCTCCTGAGGGAAGTCTGACTCTGACTCTTCCACCTTCTAGATGTGCTTCGATAGTTGCTGAATTTCCAGCAGTTCGTGCTATCTTACCACCATCTCCTGGTCGTAATTCCAAGTTGTTTACAGCGGTTCCTTCTGGAATATTGGATATTGAGGTAATATTTCCTGGTTTCAGTGCTACATTGTCACCAATAGCAACGGATGCTCCAACTGAAATGCCTTCTGTTGCGACAACTAAATTTGTTTCTCCAGATGGAAGTTTAACTCTTGCCAATGGAGCTGTGTGCACAGGGCTGTGCACTAACTCGGTTACTTCAGCAACTACATCTCTTACTCTAGGCATGTTATTCGAGCCAGGGAATCTGTGGCTTGCTACTCGATATCGAGGAGAACTTCCTTTTCGTTGTGAACGTGTTCTTTTACCCATATTATCACCTCATCAGAATGCACCTAAGCGCATTGCAGCCTCGTCTGCATAATATCCTTCAGCTAGCTTTACACTAGCTAACTTACCATTCTTGGTATTGCGAATGTTTACTTTTACAACTTCTGCATCGAATAATTTCTCAACAGCCTCAGCAATTTGAGATTTTGTTGAACTTCGGCGAACAATGAATTCAAGGCGATTGCCTCCTGTTCTTGCTTCCATTGCCTTTTCAGTAATCCAAGGCATCATAATTACATCATACGGATTAACCATTCATTACACCTCCTAATTCAGTGCCTCCACTGCTGCTTTTGTAAATACGGTCAATCTACCCAAGTCTCCTCCTGGAGCAAGATGTTCTGCTGAGAGATCTTTTGCTGCTACAACGTCAACACCTGGTAGGTTTCTAGCTGACTTGGCCAAGCCGTCTTTGTTCGCTACAACTAGTAAAACGCTCTTTGGAGTTCTGCGCACTCTACCTCTCATAGTTCCTTTGCCCGCTCTTATTTTGCGACCATTTCGAGCACGCATCAAGTCATCTCCAAGGCCAAGGGCTTCAAAGATTGCATTGACCTTTCTTGTTCCTCCTTTCAGATTGAAGGATTCAATGTCCATTTTCTCTCCATTTTCTGAGTATTCACCCAAAATGATTGGAAGAGATGAAATTTCTTCTGCAAATCGATGACCTCTATTGGAAACCGTCTCTAGGTTTGTTGTAGCAGATAGAGCCGAGTTTCTGGCTAGCCTCCTTTCATTTCGGTTAAGTTTTCTCGACCAGTCTTTCTCAACCTTAGGACCATGTGCTCTTCTACCTCCTAATGTGTGTGGGTTTTGAGCACCTCTGCGCTGGCCTGTTCTTCGCATAATTCTTGAAACACCTCTTCCTTTACCCCACCATTCGACGGAATGCTTCATTCCACTCATTGGCTTTTTCTTGCCTGCGTGCGGGTTGGAACCATACGCTTGCCTTCTGTTAGCACGAGCGCTAGCGACAGCAAGCTTCACAAGATCTGCACGTATTTCAGAATTGAATGAGTCAGGCAAGGTTACTTTCTTTCCAATCTCTATGTCGATTTCATAGACTTCTTGGAGTCTGCCAGCATCTAACTCGTCTTGTTCAATGTTGTTGATAATATTGTAACTTGCAACCTTCAACTTCAGACCCCCTGTTTGCTAGATGTACTAACGTATGTGATTTCATATGGATGCTGAGGTTTGTCTGACCCTCTAGTCGCATCTCGGAATCTTACTAGACGCTTGGCAGGTCCTGGTAAACTACCCTTTACAAGAACATAATCTGAATTTACTTCACCATAATGAAGGAAACCTCCTGACGGAGTAATCGACTTTTCTTCAGCAGATGCAATTGACAGAATTCTCTTATTGTATTCGGTCCTTTGGTGATAACCAGTTTGTCCACCTTGTCGAATTGTTTTACGAACATACCCAGTTCCAAAATCACCCATGTTTCCATGCTGGCGTCTTTTCTTTGAGTTCTTGTGGGATTGGAGTTTTCCTCCAAATCTGCGGATTACACCTTGCCATCCGTATCCTTTTGTGACACCAACAGCATCGACGAACACGCCTTCTTCAAATACATCTTTTATGGAGATTTCTTGGCCAAGGTTTTCCTTAGCCCAATTTAGTTTATCGCTGGAACTTCCGCCAGAGAGTCCTAGCTCCATTACTTCGGGAGTCTTGGAAGGTGTTCCGGTTACGTTGTGGGGTTGAGTCGCTGCGATTATCCTAACCTCTACAAGGTCACTTTCTGCGAGAGCCTCAAAATGCTTGTCGGAGTCGTGAACTTTTAGTGCGTTATTGTGCAATCTACGGAACAGTTGAGGAAATGCTTCTGAAATTTGTTCAGCATCTACCCATGCTTCACCGGCTGCTTGTTTGCCGTATGGTGTCATTTTGTATCCTCTGACACCAAGAACGCGCATTTTCGGCACTTCTACCACAGTAACTGGAACTCTTACTTCCTGACCTGCACTGTTTGATTTTGGGTTTAGATCACGAGACATGACGTGAGTCATTCCGGCTTTCCAGCCTGCGAATCCCTGCACTCGAACCTCGCTCGCATCGGTTTCTGGCCACGACTTGACGTGTCCAAAGTGGCGAGCAGATCGCTTACGCGGGCTAAACGCCATACTACCACGTCTTGGGTGACTTCTCTTTGCCATATTTTCGGCCTCCTATGTTTGTTTACTCTGCATTGGCCCCCCGATAAGAGGCATACAGAGGCTCATTTGGCTATGGAGTTGCCGTGACATCGGCTCTCAGTCCACGATTGGGACCGAGAGTGACGGGATGCTGTGCATTGCCCACAATGTCTGGCCACTCACCTTCTGAGCAGCCTAGCGACTTACCTTTCATATATGAGTGGTTCGGTCAAGAACGATGTATAGAAAGCAAGGTCATTAATGCCAATTTAGTCATATTACAAAAATTAAGACCGTCCTTAATTCTAAGAAAAAAATGCAAATCCTCTTGAGCAACCGCCACGTCAAAACATCATGGGCCCAATACTTTCGCATCCTTTACTTAAAGGAGATGTCGAAGCAAGAGCCTATCAGCTGGAAGCTGCAAAACAAGCACTCTCTGGATCAACTCTGCTAGTAATGCCAACAGGGCTGGGTAAGACTGCCGTTCAGTGGATGGCTATGGCAGAAACTGTATCAAAAGATGGAAAAGTGGTCCTAGTAGCACCAACAATTGGTTTAGTTGCTCAGCAATTTAAAATGGCTAGAGAATTTCTAAATGTTAATCCAAATTCTGTGATCATGCTGACAGGTAATGTTCCTCCTACAAAGAGAGAAGAAGTTTGGAAAGGTGCAAGTATCGTTATTGCTACACCACATGTAATCAGGAATGATGCAAACAGCGGTAGGATCTCTTTGTCAGAAGTTGACTTATTGATAATAGACGAAGCGCATCATGCTACTGGCTCGAATTCTGTTGCGCAATTAGCAGACTTATACCTGCTAGCAAGATCAAATGCCATGATACTTGCAGCTACGGCCTCGCCGGGAGTAAGGTCTGATAGAATTCTGCACATTATTGATAGATTGGGTATTGAAAGAATACACGTTACGAAAAGAAATGATGATTTGGTTATACCATACACAACATCGATGAATATATCCTATCATGACATACATCTACCTGAAAAACTACTAGAAATAATTCGACCGGTTAAGATTCTTGAGGCAGAAGAAGCAGGATACTTGTCGAGGTCGGGATTCTTACCAAAATCAAACAGGGTCTCAACTGCAACTATTGAGGAAGCCCAAAGAAGGGCTAGTGCAGCAATAACCAGGGGTAATGTTCGTGGATATGACATGGCAAAAAGAATTGGAGACCTCAGAAGAATTCACAGGCTCGTGGATTTACTTGAAACACAAGGAGTATTGTGTGCCATGAAGTATCTGGAGCGTGCAAAGAATGGGAAAGACAGGAAAACTAAGAGGTTCTTATCCATGACTCAAATTGCAAGTCTTATCCGGGAATTTGATGTCCAAGAAGAACATCATCCTAAGCTAGAAAAAGTATCTAGTTTAGTATCTAGAGGGCTTGACAACAATGGAAAAGTTATCGTCTTCACTGAATATAGAGATACTGTTGATAATCTAATTGAGAAAATACAAAAGATTAGCACCGCCAAACCTGGAAGATTTGTGGGTCAAGCCACCAAAGGGAAACAAGTTGGTATGACACAAAAAGAGCAGATTCAACAGTTGGAGAAATTCAAAACTGGTAAAATAAATGTTCTAATTGCAACTAGCGTAGGCGAAGAAGGCCTTGATGTGCCAGCTGCAGATAGTGTAATATTATACGAACCTGTTCCTAGTGCAATAAGAGCGATACAAAGGAGAGGTAGGACTGCCAGACAGAGCGATGGATCTGTGCATATACTAGTTGCAAAAGGCACAAGAGATCAATATGTTCAATCCGCCTCGATAAGGAAAGAAGATTCAATGTACAAAGCGCTTGATTCACTTCAGAAACAGTCCCGACTACCAAGACGGGTTCCTCCTGCAACTGAAGTTCTGTCCTCTTTCAAGGTTGGAGGCAGAGATGTTGAGGAATTTATCAAGGCTGAAAAATTGAGGCTTCAGCGAAAACATGAAACTAACACAATCGTAGAGAAAAATGAAACATCCTCAGAAAAAATCACACTCCGTAATAGACCAAAATCACAAAAATCACTCGCAGATTTTTCCAAAAAAGAACCCTCTAATGAAATAATTCACCAGAAAAGTTTGAATCCAACTAAAGAGAGAGAAAAAGAAAATAACTCATCTGAAGCAGCGAAGGAAATTATTGACAAAATTGTAAGTAGTGGTAAGAACGAGGTTTGTATAACTGTTGATTACAGAGAGTCTAATTCTTCACTGCCTTCTCTACTGAAACTACATGGGCATGACATAAGTCTAGAACATTTGATTGTTGGAGACATTAAAATCTCAGAAAGAGTCCTCATAGAAAGAAAGAGTGCCAGGGACTTAGTTGATTCAATTATAGATGGAAGACTAATTCATCAAGCTCGCAAACTACAAACAGCTGTTGCAAGACCATTGTTAGTAGTAGAGTCAATGGAGAATGATAGATTACATCCTAACGCTATATTTGGGGCAATGGCTTGGCTAACATTAGATCTTGGACTACCAGTAATTATGACTGGTTCTATTGAGCAGACTGCAAGATTCATTTCAGTGGTTGCAAAACGCGAATCAAGAGTGACTGATTTGGTAATGGCAAATCCAAGGAAAAGATCACGTGACTCTGAAAAATCTGCAATTAAGGCCGCTGCAGCTGAAATAATGTCGATAATAAATGGAGAGAGGGAAAGTGGCTTCCTGTCAAAAAAATGGGAGAAAGAAATTGTTTCACAACGTATTAGAATCCTATCTGAGTTACCAGGAATTGGCAGGCTGACCGCTGAGAGAATTATGCAAGAAGCAAAAGACATTGTTGGATTATGTTCAATGAGCGAGCAGGATATGGTCGAAATTGATGGAGTTAGTCATAACCAAGCTAAAAGCCTGTATAGGTTTCTACATGGCTAATTATGAACCTATAATCATTGCCCGTGTTCTTAATTGTGCGAATCTGTCAGGGAAATAACCCAATGCAAACGCAATTATCTCTGTAAGATGAACCACTGGTATATTTGTGTCCTTATTCGAAACTCTACCCGCTTTCCCTTGATATGAATCAAGATTAGCGTGAGACTGAGTGCATGCACTAACTAGAACCTTTGCACCTGCTTTCTTGGCGTCATTTAGGACTCTTCCAGTCATTTTCATCACTGAATCTCCTAGAGATAGTAATGATGGATTGCCAACACTTGAAGTCTTAGTCTTGAATTCGATTGGCGTTCCGCCCAAAGCAGTAATGAGTTGTTCCATGTATGTTGGATTCCAAACATCATCATCACCACATGCTCCTTCTACTTGCATGTGTGGCCCATAGTAACAAGCTATGTCCATATCCAGAGGATTTACTACTGCTGCATCGATTTTATCCAACCCTATCTCATCAACTAAAACGTGAAGAAGATGATGAGTCTTGACCTCACACGCAACTGACATACCGGACGTTTTCTTGAGTACGCGATTAGCTGCTGCGAGAGCGATTGGATCGTTCTCAAAAGTTTGAATCGAATCATGAAGGATTCCTTGTGCTGATGCACATGCAGTCAAAATGTCGTAACCATTTCTCTCCGCAATCGCAATATTTCTTGCATTAAGGGCAAGTTGTAATTCATTATTACCTTGCTTTATTATATTGCCACCATCGCTATTGTAACCGATCATTTCTATGAGATCTATGCCAAGTGATTTACAGAGTGGTTGAATCGTATCTTCTACTTCGTAAGAGGATTGGCGGGCTACATTTCCTGGATAATATGAATATTTTACCATGGGTGTGCCTCAGAATCTACTATCTAATTCGTTGAAAATTGCGACGACTTGGTGATGGTTAGCAACTTTACTATTGAACATATTTGGGATTTTGCCAATTCCAGCAGGTGGAACGAGCATTCCTTGGAAACCTCTCATCATGGGGCCGCCGTTTCTAGTAAATCCTAACATCATTCGTAGAGAAACACCATTCATGATGTTCGAGCCAAGTCCTAATGGTCCAAGCACAGACCTGTATAGCGTTGTTTCGTTGACATTGCCAGAGGATTTTACCGACCGAGAGTAATTTTTGACTAGCCTACCGCTCTTACCTGTAAACTTGTATTCTGCAAGTAACCTAGAGCGAGCTTGATAGAGCGATTCTGCTGCTTGTTTTCCATCTATGCCGTGGCGCCTTATGGATGAAATGTCAGCTTCTGCCCAGACACCTCCTTTACCTTGCATCAGATTTAGCATCTTTTTGACATGACCCTCACCTGCACGGGGGTCTTGGCTCCTAACCCAACGTTGGAGTGCTATTCCGGGGCCAGAATAGTTCGAATCAACATCGAATGTGTCTGATAACGAATTTATCAATTGTAAAGAACCAACGTCCGCTAAAGTGTGAAGATGAGTGGCTTGTGATGAACTCATGGTACCCATTGGCGCTCCATTGGTCAATTTTTCGCCCTGTCTTGGGTCAGCAACCATCCACGGCTTTGATTGGGCTCTTTCGATATCATATCTATCATATGACACCATGAGGTCTTTTAGAACGTCGTAACCAGGAATGGGCTCTATTGTTAATTCGTCTCCATCACTAACTATGTCGCAAATTCTTGTGCTGTCAGCAGGAATAATCCTACCATTAGCCTTTATCCCGGAGAGAGGGTTATGCCCTGCAATGCTACTTGTCCTGAACGCCAGAGAACCATCTACATCTCGTTTGATTGCCTTGAGAGCATCTTCAATAGTTGCGTGTCCAGGAAGGGCTACTGCTAGTGTATCAAATCCTGTATGAGATTTTATAGGATCATATCTGAATATTCTCATTGTTATTGACAAAGTAGGCATAACGATTTCGGGTGGTGTAAAGTCACCATCATCAGCATCTCCTTCGTCGTCTCCTGCACCATAGGCAATCATTGTTTCAAGAAGGTCCTCCTCAAAAATTCCGCTTGAATTAACGCATGCAATTCTTGGCAATACCTCGCTTGCCCATTGGAGCCATGGAGGTTCAAAATCTACATCGCACAATTGGATTTGCTGGATTCTTGTAGCCCCCAATGAATTAAATTTGTCATCCCAGTCTGTTCCTGCTTTACAGAATTCGTCATAAGATGAATCACCTATAGCACAAACCGAGTAGTGAACAGCTGAAAGGCCGGGATTTGAATTTACAGTGGCATTCCAAAGTGCGTCCGCATTATCCGGCATTTCTCCTTCACCCCATGTAGAGGTTATGATTAGAACGCGTTTGTGTTCGGCGAATTTAGCAGAATCGTAACCATCCATATCGATTACAGTCGGTTCCAAACCATAGGCTTTAGCCATCTTTGCAGTTTTTTCAGCCAACCCAGCGGCATTTCCTGTCTGAGAACCGAAGAAGATTGCTAAATTCCTATCTCCAGACATTATATCCCCCATATCTCCACTCTGTGCTGAAGAATCGCTGGGTGCTTCTGTTGTTGAAGAGGTCTCAGCAGGTGCTGCTACTTCAGTGGCGGCACCACCATCAACGGTCGCCATTTTGGGAACTACAGCGTTTGCCCATGCTGACCATTCTGGCTCGTATTCTACATCACAAAGTTGTATATCATGAATTTTTGTTGCACCAAGAGCGGAGAATTTCTGATCCCAATCTATGCCTGCCTTGCAGAACTCTGCGTATGAGGTGTCGCCTATTGCACAAACCGAATATGATACTCCTGCGAGGCTTGGATTTAATTCGTTGGTAGCCATCCATAAGTCTTCAGCGTTGTCTGGCATGTCACCTTCTCCCCAAGTCGATGTGATTATCAAAACACGCTTGAAGTTAGAAAATTCTGCTGGATTAAAGCCATCCATGTCGATTACTTTTGGAGTAAAACCTGCTTTCTTAGCAAGTTTAGCTGTGTTTCCAGCGAGTTCTTCTGCGTTCCCGGTTTGAGAACCAAAGAATATTGCTAATTCAGGGTTGCCAACAATTCCCGACAAAGTGCCACCTCGAGATAGTTATCCGACGGGTATGCACCCTTTGAAGGTTCGTTCTCTCCCTTTAGGGAGAGGTCGGTCAAAATGTTATTTTTAATGTAATTATTACATCTGGAAATCATCCATTCCACCCATCATATCTTCCCCAGCAACACCCTTTGATGATATGACATCGTCTATCCTGAGAATCATTATCGCTGTTTCAGTAGCTGATTGGATTGCCTGCTCGACAACTCTTTGAGGTTCCAAGACATTCGCTTTTCGCATATCTTTTACGCCTCCATCCTCGACGTTGATTCCTGAGTATCCTTTACCATCTGCATGTGATTTCCTAAGTTCAATTATCGTATTCACTGGATCCAAACCTGCGTTTTCAGCCAGCGTTCTGGGAATGATTTCAAGGGCACTAGCGAATGCTTCTATTGCCATTTGCTCACGACCTCCAACCGATTCAGCATAGGATCTCAGATCTCTTGACAAGGCAGCAAGAACGCTGCCCCCTCCTGTTAGAACTGCTCCATCTTCCCAAGCTACTGAAACTACTCCAACAGCATCATCAAATGCTCTCCTAATCTCATCAACGACGTGTTCAGTGCCGCCCCGGAGTAGTACTGATACCGATTTAGCCTGTGGACAACCTGTAATAAACGTCATATCAGATTCACCTATTTTTCTTTCTTCGACCCTGGCAGCATTACCTAAGTCTGACGAACTCAAATCGTCAATGTTTGTCACAATTTTGCCACCTGTTGCTTTGGATAACGCTTCCATGTCGCTCTTCTTGGCACGACGGATTGCGAATATTCCTGCTTTGGACATGTAGTGCTGAGCTAGATCGTCAATACCCTTTTGACACACGATTGCATTTGCACCACTTGCTTGAATTTTTTCTACTAATCCTCTGATGTATCCTTCTTCTTCCTCAAGGAAAGATGCAAGCATGGATGGATCTGTAATTTGGATTTTGGCATCAACTTCAGTTTTCTTTACCTCTATAGCACTATTGATGAGTGCGATTTTAGCATCGCTTACCGACCTTGGCATCCCCGCATGAACTCTCTCTTTGTCAAGAATTATACCATCAACTAGAGAACTATCCTTAATTGAACCACCTTGTCTTTTTTCGACTTTAATATCTGATAAATCAACCAATCTCTCGTCATCTTCAATAGTTCCAACCGAATTTACTGCTCTAACGCAAATATCAGCTAAAAATGACTTTACTGCACCAGCAGATTTCCCTGTTAGAGATGTTTTTGCGACCTCCATCAGAACAGAATCATCGTTCTCGGTTGAAATGCCGTGAGATTCTAAGCAAGATACTGCTTTTTCAGCAGCCAATCTAAAACCTTCGCAGATTACTGTTGGGTGGACATTCTGTTCAATTAGGTCCTCTGAGCGTTTCAATAATTCCCCGGAGAGAACAACAGCTGTTGTTGTTCCATCATAGCAGTGCTGCTCTTGAGTTTTTGCAACCTCGATTATCATTTTCGCTGCTGGATGCTCGATATCCATTTCTTTGAGTATAGTAGCGCCATCATTTGTGATTACAACATCGCCCATACTGTCCACTAACATCTTATCCATACCCTTTGGTCCAAGAGTGCTTCTGACAGCGTCAGCCACAGCCTTAGCGGCTGCGATATTGTTGGACTGAGCACTTCGACCTCTAGTTCTTTGAACACCCTCTTTCAATATGAAAATAGGCGCTTGTCCATTACCATACATTTCGATCCCCCGAGTTACATCGCATGAGAATTCTCATTTCAACCCATCGCTAGGACTGGTCACTTGTTATTATCAAGCCATTCTTGCCCATAGTGGACCCATTGTTCCATAGTCCAACCCTCAGGGAGTCCTTGTGATGGAATAGGTGGGCCTTGTGATTGTGTTTCTGAACTGGCTATATCGGCCGCGTTCGCTGAAGTTGTAGTGGGTTCTGTATTCGAGGACTCTTGAGGTGCTGAGTTAGCCATTGTTGAAACATTAGGAGCTGCTGCAACAGATCCATAAGTTGCGGTTATATTGTCCTCATAACCGCCATATTCCCATTCTATCTCTTCTTCCTCTTCGCCTCCGTTAAGAATTACGATTAGAACACCTAGCATTGTAAGAATCAGAATTCCGCCGACAACCCAAATAGCAATTCCAACCCAGTCAACAGAATCTTCGCTTGAAGATGCAGATTCCAATGAAGATGTGCGTTGTAGAGTTACAAATATCTCGAAAGAGGCTGCGTCTTCGTAGGTATTCGATGTCGCCCAAACCGTTACAGAGGTCAACAGAGAGTCGTTGGCAAGATTCTCAAGAGTTGTGGCCTGTATTTCGAATTCAACAGTAATCGTTCTCTGAGCGCGAGATTCTAACCAGAAATTCCTATCACTGGATTTTATTGATGATGCATAATATCTGTTAGTATTCCCTTGATCTAAGTCCATAGTCACCGATTGACCATCATCGATTTTATTCTCGACATCTACGGTTACCTGATATGTCCCCTCCTCTGCAATAACTGGAGCTTTGCTAGCGAAGACATACAACTTGTTTTGTGAGCCAACGCTGTAAGTACATTTTCCAAACCCAGACACATCTGGTGAATTGACGCTTGTGGCAATAACCTTGAGTATCAATTGTCCTTTTGCATCCTCATCAAAGTCAAATTCAACTGAGACATTGTATGATTCCCCAGGTGACAAAACCGGAGTTAAATCTCCGTCTACTAACTGCTGGAATTGTGCATTCATTCCGCTTGGTAGCTCCATAGATAACGCAAATCTATCATCCTGATTCCCATCATTGGTTACTTCGAATCGCATTGATTGAGAAACCCCTCCCGGTATGTAGGATTGTTCCGCCGTCCTATCAGAAACAGATACAGCTGAGGTATCCATGACGTCAATGTTGATTGTAACACTCTCAGAGACACTTGGGTCGTCTTCGCTGGTAGCAACGATTGTTGCAGTGTAAAGCGAAGGTGCAAGTCCGATTGGCATAGGTAAGTTTAGCGCAACAGTAGTTTCCCCGTCCCATGCGTCGAGTACTGGAGTAACATCAGAAGATAGGAATGCTTGTAATCTCCAGTTAGATTGTTGCAGGTCGAGTGTGTATGTCTCGTCATCATTTCCAAGGTTTAACAAATCAATGTAAACTATCCTCTGGTTAGCATTAGCTAGTGCCTCAATTTCCGTTTCCTCTGCATTGATCTGCAATGTTCTAAGAATCGGGACTTCTATTTTCTTGGAAATTACATCGTTACCGAATAAAGACTGGCCGCAAGACGGACACACGGCTCTAAGTGAGAATGGAACATCCCCCGGTGTTGCTTTTTCAGGCGCTGTTACATTCAGAAGTAACTGTGTCTCTTGCCCTTTGCCCAACGGCATTGGCATCTGAACAATGCTGCCGTTTAGGTCTGTGACGTAAGATATCCAGTCCTGCGTTTGGAAATTCGGTGTTATTGTATAACCAGCCTCCCTGTTACCCGCATTTTGCAGTTTGAACGGAATGTTAGTACTTTCACCTGGTAACAAACTTGCTGCTAGTAGAGGTGCAGTGGAAGATAAATGCACCCCATATTGTTCAGTTACAGCGATATCAGATGATATTCTTCCCATCTCGCCAAGTTGGGTACTTCCCATATCTTCCCACCATACCTGCCAAACTTGTTGTTGAACTTCGGCACCTGCTGGAATTGACAGATTAATCCACATTTCTGAAGTATTGCCTGCGGGTATTGGTGGTAGCATGACCGTTGTTCCATGCTGGTTAGGATTAGCGCTGTCAATCCTTATCATCGGCAAACTAGGATTCATCCAAGTGTCATTGGATACGTTTGATTGTATCTTAACGCTAGCAGGCATGTATCCATTGTTTGTAACTAGACAATACATTGGTAGAATGTTATTTGGTGGTGTAGTGTAACCACTTGTCGGATTATCGCAAGATACGTTTAGCGTATACTCAGTGACCTTTTCAACTCCAAACAAAGCGAAGTCATCCACATGCATACCTGATGAAGCTCCCGAGCCATCAGACTGGAAAAGTAAACCATACGACCAAGAGTGGCCACCCAAATCCTCGGTTGGGTCCCATGATATGTTACTCCAGCTTCCGGAGTTGGAACTTGGCAAATCTTCCGCAAAGTTGTGAGAGATGGTGCTTTGTGGTGCTCCATTACCTCTCCATAGTTCTAGAGCAACGTAATCTCCTGCCCCCATTTGCCCCCATGTCTGAACATGCATCTGTGCCGATACCAGACCTGCTGAATTGAGTTGCATTTTACACATGTATTGGTAGTATGTTTGCGAAAGTCCTCCGTCTAGTGATGCTCCATACCCACAATTGCTATTTGCTCCTCTAAAAGCAAAGACTAGACGACTTCTGGACGCTGAAGGATAATCCGAATTTTCGTTAGCATGTCTCCAGTGTGATTCACCTAGGATAGATTCTGATGTGTCTTTTTGCCAAATTCCAATTCCATTGGCATCAGACCCATCAACTGGGAACTCTCCACCATAAAAAGTAGGGATTGAAGCTGCCGGCAAAGACTGATCTCTTGGATCACCTTCTGCCTCCATATCATCCTGTGCAATTGCGACAGGGAGAGGTAATTCCATTATGTCGTTTGTATTTCTATCATCTGAAGGATTGAACACAGATGCTCTGATTATGATACCGCCATGTAATTCATTAGTATCTACATCCAGTATTGAATGCGCAACAGTGGCCTCCCAAACAAATGAATCTATGTAGGATTGACTTCCAAGCATTGGAACAGTTTCCCAGGATGTTGTATTCAATACGAAGCCAATCGGGTGAACCATTTCAACAGTAACATTTGCTATACTACCTGTTAATGCATTTCCACCTCTTTTTACCTCTACTGATATGTCTACTATGTCTCCCTTTGCTATGTAAGTAATTACTGACCCGTCAGGTTGAACCCATTGATTTCCGGCTGATGAGTTTACGGAAATATCGATTACTGAAAAATCGTCAGTCGATCCTCCTCTACCAACAGTAGCCTCGGCTCCATCAACTGCGAAATATATCACAGAATGGGCTAGTAAAAGGCTAACCAAAAGGAATGGCAATGACTTCCGCATATTCATCAACACTTATCCGATAATCGTATTGCATATGAATGTCCCCTTCCTTTGTCCCCGTAGGGGACATGTGTTTGGAAAAGTAAAACACATTGAGAAAACCACTATTTCTCATACAATTCATGAGTAACATTTGAGAAAGTAAACAATTGGGTCCACCACGTGAGTGAATACTCTGACAAAGGTCCCCTTGCAGCCAGGATGTGGCTGACAGGGTTGGTTTTCTGCCAAATATTCCTTACACCAATGGCTGCTTTTTCAATAACATACCTAATTGATTTTCAAATGGAATCTGAAAATTTCACCATGTCGTTCCAGTCAGAGATGATTCCTTGGATTGTTGCCGCTTCTCTGGCTTATGGTATGCTGGCGCTTTTGTTAGCTTTGATATTTGGTGGGTTTACTCCTTTATTCGTCATCGAAAAAGGAGGCTGGAAGGCAGCATTAGGGCTCACAAGAGCAAAACGAGATGCTGCGAGTTTAAGAAATTCAAGAAGAAATCACGCAAATTCTCCTCATGCTAAATTAACTGTAATGGTGAGCGATAGAATCAAGAAAAGGCATTCTCTATTATCTACACATGGTGGATTAGTTCTATTAGCGATACCATTCCAATTGTTACTCGTTATCATCCCTCTTGGTTTTGTTATTTTCATACCTGAGGACTGGATCCGCTCAAACAGGAAACTTGAGGTTGCCTTAGCCTGTTACCTTGTCATACTTATTTTAGTGATGCGAGTCTTTCCTAAGTTTGCTCGAAAACACATTACAATTGCCGCTTTTACTAGAAGATGGCTTATCTCGATGACAAAATTGTCATGGCTAGCACCTGTCCTTGTGTTATGGTTGATGGGAAGGCTGGCAAGCGTCATAGTTTTGTCATGGATTGGAGCGGATGTTTCGAGTAATCTACAATTAGAACAATCATTCATGGAAGACTTCCTGAACATTGGAAGTGTTCCTGAGACATCATTCCTAGATCTGTTGACAGCTTTGGCTGTTATGCCCTTAGCGGCTTTCACCACTCTAGCCTGCCTCGGTGGGGGCTCAGGGACGCCTCCAGAATGGATGAGATTAGGAAACGAACTCGAATTAAAAACTCCTGAAGAAGAAGACAGTGGAGCTATTGTCGCTATCGGACGAACTGTTGGTTCGGTAACGGGTGCAGCAGTAGGAATTGGCATAGGAGTAGCAGCCGCAGCCGCATCAGGAATTGGAAGCAAAGCTCAAACTGCTGGTTCATCCGCAATAGCCGCTGCAAATGCTTCCCCTCAAGCGGTCAGTTCGGGTATTGATGCAGTTACTGCAACAGATGAAGTATTCTCATTTGTAGATCAAAATCAAAATACGGAAGGAGAAAATGTTGTCGAAGTAGATAATACCGATTCGATATCCTCAGAATTTGAGGGGCTTGGTTCTTTATTTGACTAGTCATTCTTCTTCAGATGCGACTATAGGTCTTCCATCTGATATCAGTAAACGGAAAAAACCTGCAATCCATCCATCACTCCTAGGCCGTCCTAGGTCTGGTCTTGGTTGATTGAGTAGATTTTCCCCACAAGTATTGCACTTGACACAGGTAACCTCCCAAAGAGGATATGCCAAATTGCAGCATGGGTTTTCACCTGCACATTTATTTATCACAATTTGAAGTTCCATAGCAAGTAGTTTATTCCAAGTTGCTTGTTCTCCAGATATAACCGATGTAACCCTAGAAAGTATGAGCCACCCGGATACTACCCACATTCCGAACCCTATTGGGGCTGAACCATGAGCGATACTGAGCCATCCAAAAGTTGCTGGAATGATTGCGAATACTAATGCCAGCCAGTAGAATAATCTCATATGGAGCACCCTTTGAATCAGATGTCCATCGACAAATACTGGCTCTGGATGTGGAGAAAATTGTTGATTCCATGACTTTACTCTTGGAAATGTTAGAAAAGGAACCCGAGTTATAAGATACGCTAGCATGGCACCAATTGTGAATTCGAAGGCCTCGTAAAACATCTCAAACATCTCATAATCCGAAAATAGTCCATTGTCACAAATATCTAAGTTGATTTTTCATTCGAGGCATCATCTAATATCGTTGCTTCGAGTATTCCCTCAGGCTCAGGTATTGATTTGGAGGTTTCGTCATCTATTGCGATCAAATCTGGTTCATCCGATCGCTGACTGATTGCTACAAATGCTCCAAATATTAGGATTGCAATTGCAACAACTCCTATGAATAACGTTCTTCCAAAAGAATTGCCAGACCCCATACTTTCAATCTCACCGGCTCCAAGAACGGTGTCCCAAGAAATCATAGATGATGACCCAGTTGAATCTACTCCTCTAACAATTACCATATTATATCCCTCAGGAAGATATGCGGTATTGACATCAAATTGGAACTCAAAGGATTCATACAAACTGAGAGTTCCATTAGTATCTTCATAGACTACTTCTGTCCAAGTATCTCCTCCATCAACAGAATATTCAATCTTCTCCATAGCAGCACCACGACTCCAGGCCATCCCTGTGTATGTATTAACGGAGCCCTTGGAACTAATGTTTTCGATGTGAACTTGTAAGTCAAGGTTCATTGTAGCCGTGGTAAATCCGGTCATATTCAGATATTGAGCTGTCCATACTGCATCATGCCCGTGAACCAAACCCCACCCGAAGTCCTCATTCCAATGAGGGTCGAATTCTGGTTGGGATGGAGGACCCATCCTAGTTGCTGTTGAGCGCAAAATTTCTCTGATAACCAAAGGATTTATTTCGTCATTTACTTCCATCATTAAAGCAATAATTCCCGTGACAGCTGGGGTTGCATAGGATGTTCCTGAACCTCTGCCTGTATATCCATTTTCAGAAGCATCACCTCCAATGAAGTTGTTGCATCCTCCAGAAGTTACGCATGCTTCAGCTTGTATGATGTTTGTTCCTGGTGCTGTAACATCTGGCTTCATTTCATCGATTGGGTTGTCGTTACCATTATCTTTTCTTGGACCTCTACTTGAGTAGGATGCTATTTGATCATCATCCCTCTCAATTGTATTCATATCGTCAGTAGCACCGACTGTTATTGAGAGAGAAGAAGAACCCATTCCAGATAATCCATCATTGTTTGGACCATCGTTACCAGCTGCGACGCTCACTGTGATTCCAGCCTCTGTTGCCTCATTCAATATTCTGCTATGCATATCTTCACCGTCACTACCTCCGCTCTCATGACTTGTGATACCCCATGAAAGAGAGATGATATCAATGCCATACAAGGATTCATCCACCCCTGCCCATGCTGTATCTTTATTGTCAATAATCCACTGGATTCCGTTCATAGCTGATTCATAAAATTCCTGTTCAAGAACATAATTTTCAAACGGTCCTGCACCCACATCGGTTCCAATTCGAACATCTATCAAACTTGCATTAGGAGCTGAACCTTCGAATCCGGTCTGTTCGCCATTAGCATCAAGACCTGTGGCTGCTGCCATTCCCATACAAGCCGTACCATGTTGGTTTCCATCATCAGGGTCATATGAGCCATCCGTTTCTCTTGCCCCAAGCCCGGCAGCTACACAAGTTGGGTCGGTGTGCATGTAACACACTGCGTCATATCCTGCAACAAATTTTCCAACCAGACCAGGATGTTCATTATCTGTCCCTGTATCGACCATTGCTATGTTAATTCCAGCACCACGCATTGGAGAGTGATTCCAAGCAGTATGCGGATAGACGTCAGATTGCTCAGCCAGAATATTGGGGGTTTGTACATCGCCCCACAATATTACTTGGCCATATCTCTCAACCATTACTACGCCATCGATTTGTGCCAAATCCCAAACATTAGAAGATTCAACAACGCCGAGAAGGACCGCATCCACCGCCTCAATTACATCTGATACATTGTAGCCCAAGGATTCCAGATAATCTACATCTTTATTCGTCACATCTCGCCCGTAAGAAAGCCCAATACCAGTACTTTCGTTCAGATTCTCAAGTGAATCATGAATTGCGTTGCGGTTAGAATCAAGTGTGGTTCTTTCCCACCAATCTAACTCTTCAAAAATCACATTTTCCATTTCTGGAATTGTCGCTGACCATTCGCTAGATTTGTTGGAATCATAACTCATCGAACCTGTTAGAGGCGCTAGAAACAAAATTAGACAAACAAATGTAAAAACTTGGCGCATTGCTTTCACACTTACCATTGGACATAGCATAAGTCATCAAGATGTTGGTTTCATGGTTATGGATAGGTGGGAGCACAGGGATTTGAACCCCGACCGGCTGGTATCTTCTGATCCGCCACTAAGTTTTGTGTGTACGGCTGGTGGCGGGATTCCACAGGTCGGTC
>PAOW01000041.1 GCA_002710015.1 Methanobacteriota archaeon
GGCTTTTACTAATTCAAAACAAGGTTTGCTGGCTTGAGTTTGGCCTTGGTGGAGTATTACCACCCCATGCATCCTTCACAGTCTTCCAAGACCATCTTAGACACTCATGTGGCAATTCTTCTGTTACTAATAATTTGATGGCCGCTCTGGTTTTTGGGTCGGATGGATAGCCACTTCCTAAATCAATTCCTATCTTCTTTGAAAGGTCTCGAATAATTCTATCTCGGGTAACTTTAGCAATTATGCTGGCTGCTCCAACTTCGAGGTATTTCTCATCAGCCTTATGCTCTGCTTCACACTTTCTATTCGATAAATTCTCAACATTTTTTGCAAATCTCCTTTCATCAACATCACATGCATCAAGCATCACATCTCCATCTGGCATCGATTGTAATGCTTCGGCAAATAATTCGACTTCTAAGTTGTTTAAATTTTCAGAGTTATCAATACGATCTGGTTGACAAATAACTAAGCTATGCGGCATTTTTGTAAGTTTTTCAAACAGTTCTTCTCTTTTTTTGATAGTCAAATCTTTTGAATCTTTGACACCCATTTCCTCAAGGTTTGTGATTGAGATAGCACCAAATGCACAGACAACTAGTGGACCTATTGCTGGCCCTCTCCCTGCTTCATCAACTCCAATTTTCATACTATCACTTACAGGTCTAAATCATCAAATGTGCTTTTCTTCTCATTAATTGGATCACTTACTTCCCTGATAATAGGCTTCTCAAGATTGTGTTCATTTGTTTGTGCAGAGGTGTTTGAGTTTTTTGCTAAAACCGAATTCGCTACTCCCACAATGGAAGAATCTACTGGTTCTGTAACAGGTTTGTTCAAATTTCCTTTTGATTCGAATATCTTAGTAAAATTATCAGTTGAAATCGTTGGGGATTCGACGATAATTGGTTTAGAACCTTCTGATTTGTCAAAGTCCTTCATCCAATCTCTGGGTTCTGAATTTCCAACAGTCTTAATGTGTATTTGGTCCAAATTTTTTCTGCGATTAATTCTGTCTCTCAATGATTTATTTATCATGATACTACTGATTAACACAGATATCAAAATCCATTTCCAAGCCCAAATAGTGGTGATGGCTGATGTGATTAAGTCTAGAATTATGTTTGAATTTTCTTCGTTGTCAGATTTGCTAATTTCTAAGATACCAATTGAGTTATTGACAGAATAGAAAAATGATTCAGCGCTGTTGAATCTACTATCTGCTGTTATGTTAATGAAGAAATCATCCTTAGCTAATTGATCATCAGGTATTTCGGCCCAAGCACTGAAACTGAAGTTCTTCCCTTTGTCAATTTCAATAACCTCGAACGTTCTGATTTTTTCAGCTTCGTCGTCATAGATAGAACCAGGAGGAGGTGTTAGACTAAGATCTGTGAAATATGATGAACTCATACTCACAACCAAACCATCGTCAATATTTCCATCATTTCTCAGTGTTATTGTTATATCTAAGCGTCCTTCGTTTGTAGTTGTGTCAGATTCTTCGAATATCCAGTTGACGTATGGCTCTGTATATGAGTTTATTATAATCGAGTCCATTAGTTTACCATCTAGCCTCCTTAAATCAATATGAGCGCTTCCTTCTTGGTAGCCATTGGCCCCATTTTGAGGTTCTATGGTTAAAGGAACTCCCGCACTGACATCTCCTCTGGAAAGGGAGATTATTTCTGATGAAATATTGAAATTCATCCCAGTTTGAGTATCGATATCGAGGTAAAATTCATCAAAAAAGTTTCCAGTATTCGTGATTTGAAGCATCTGTACGCAACTGTCATTCCAAGCAACTGAGGGGCATTTGTTTTCTGTTAGGGACAAGGATGCTGATGAGTTCAGAATAATTGAGGCGTTTAGGTTTACAACTCTCTCGACAGTTGGGTATGATTCAGGTCTTACAACAAAATCAATCGAAACATTACTTTCATTCACATTTGGTGAATCGAAACCAATCTCAATTATCTTGCTCTCATTTGGCGATAAGATTTTGGAACTAAAAGCATCGAATATCGCAATAGTCCAACCATTGGAAACTATGCGATCGCTCTCATTCTGTGTTGTGCGAATAAAAGCATCAATAATAGCATCGACATTACCATTGTTTCGGATTGTCACGTTTAGGTTTCCACTTTCACCTGGCTCAACATTCAAATATCCTTCATTTCTATCTATCGTAACGTTGTAGAAAGTTTGCATTTCAAGGTCAAAATACCAACTGGTTATTTTTGAATCTAAACCAGATTCAGCACTCAGAGTAAATCTCGGTCCACTGCCCGCTAGAGGTAGACCGTTTTGTATAGAGGGGGTCTCAATCCAAAATGTGATGAAAACACTTTCGTTTGATGACAAATTATGTTCATAAAAACCATCTTGATTTATATCGCCAGCAAACCCATATTTCCAATCTTGAGTGGAATTCATCCGAAACTTCACATTATCGTCATAGTTTGCATTATTGGATATATTTATTGACAAAGTTGTGTTAGTATTCTGTTGCACGTAAAATGAAGATCCGTCTTGGGCTCCGAATGCTAGGTTGGACACTCGAGAGATTCGGACATCGAGGTCCTTTTCCAAAATCCAGTTTGGATCTTCAAGACAGGTAATCCTGAGAGAAAGTAGAACGGTGTCAAAGACACTAGTTTCAGAAGCTGTGAGATTGAATGTGGTAGTACCGATTTGGAGCGCTTGAACAGTTGTCCAATTACCTGATAATCCACTAATAGATAATTTATCATCAATGTTACTAACCTCTATTAGGAAATTTCTCTCAAAATTGACTAGGTTTTCGTATTGCAAGACAACCGGTAAAGTTTCGTTTGGGTGGATAATTATCTCATTGGGAATTGTGAAATTAAAGGCAGACTGGTCCGCATCAACTCTAATGCAGGGCACCAGAGTAATTACGACGAGCAATACAATCAGCCGCCGCATACATCGTGGAGGAGTTGTCACCTTTCAATAAAACCCAACTTTTGTTCATTTTTATGCTCTGTTTAGAAACAAAATGGTATATACTAATCTACGAGCCATAATGACATGCAATCTAAAATTGTTACAACTTTCGTAGCCTTATTGTTGTTAGCCTCAATTCCGCTGAACGTCAGCGCTGAAGAGACCGATGACATACCAACAAATGCCGCCGCAACCGGTGTTCATAATTCACTTGTTGCGGCCCTGCAGCATGCTGATTTAGTCACTACCTTGCAAGGTGATGGACCATTTACCGTATTCGCTCCAACAGACGACGCATTTACAGCTGCTGGAATAGATCTAGCCAGTTTTGACACAGATGAAGAGAATTCTACCCTTCTTGACATACTAACCTACCACGTAGTTTCTGGGGATGTCAGAAGCAGCGATTTGACCGATGGTATGACTGCTGACGCATTAAACGCTGACAAATTACTCTTTGAGGTCAACAGTGATGGTGTGAAAGTAAGCGGCGCTTCAGTAACAACTGCTGACGTTGTGTCCTCAAACGGTGTTATTCACGTTATTGACAAGGTATTGATGCCACCCCAAGACATCTATGTCAGTGGCGGAATGATGTCTCAACCATACTACGACTTCTACACTGATTCAGGAGGCCAAGACAGAACGACTTCTCTGAACCTATCATATAGTTACAAATTCCAACGATTGAACAATGCAAACAGTCATCCGTTCTACATTAGCGACAACGGATATGAGGGTGTTTCAAGCAGCGATGTAACAATCGTTGGGGATGGCAGTGCAAACAGTGGTATCAGCGGACCAGAGTCTTTTACAGTATTCTTCGGAGAATCTTTCGATGAAAGCGACACTCTCAGTTACTACTGCACTGTTCACAGCAACATGGTATCCCAGTTTAATCTGCTACCAAGAGCTACACCTGCTCTAGATGATATCCCAACAATAGCAAGCTCTACTGGAATCCATACATCTCTAGTCGCCGCACTTGCTAAAGCTAATTTAGTCGCAACACTAGAAGGAGCAGGACCGTTCACAGTCTTTGCACCAACTGACGATGCATTCAGTGCAGCAGGCGTCGATCTCTCAAACTTCAACTCTGAAGAAGAGATAGCAGCACTAGCTGACATTCTAACATACCACGTAGTTTCTGGCTCAGTTCTATCTACCGACCTGACAGACGGTATGGTGGCACCAGCTTTAAACGGAGATGATTTATCATTCACTGTAAATGCTGACGGTGTTATGGTAAACGATGCAAACGTGGTCAGTGCTGATGTAATAGCGTCAAATGGTGTAATACACGTCATCGATACGGTTTTGATGCCACCCGCCGACTTAGTGGATATTCCAAGCGTTGCATCCAGTACTGGAATCCATACAGCACTTGTTGCTGCATTAAGCACTGCTGACTTGGTAACCACTCTAGAAGGCACAGGTCCTTTCACAGTATTTGCTCCAACTGACGATGCATTCACTGCTGCGGGAGTCGATCTCTCCACATATGATACGCCTGAGGAAATTGCTTCTCTAGCAGACATACTAACTTACCACGTCGTTGCAGGGGCAGTCAAATCAACCGACTTGACAGATGGAATGATGGCTCAGGCTGTTAACGGTGACAATTTGTCATTCACTGTCAATTCAGATGGAGTTATGGTGAACAATGCCAATGTTATCAGCGCAGATGTAATGGCTTCCAATGGAGTAGTCCATGTCATAGACGCAGTGCTGATTCCACCACAAGACCCGGTTGAACCTGAAGAATTTGATATTACAGATGTTGCAGCTGGAACCGGTGTTCACACAGCACTTGTTGCAGCACTCGCTAAGGCCGATTTAGTGACAAACCTGCAAACAGATGGGCCATTCACTGTATTTGCACCAACGGACGAAGCGTTTACTGCTGCTGGAATCGACCTGGATGCTTATGTCACAGAAGAAGAAATTGGAGTTCTTACCGACATTCTCCTTTACCATGTTGTATCTGGCGCGGTTGAATCAAGTGACTTGACCGATGGAATGATTGTCTCGGCATTGAACGAGGACGAACTCTCATTTACCGTCAATTCAGACGGAGTTATGGTAAATAGAGCAAATGTAACTACTGCCGATGTAATTGCTTCCAATGGAGTTATTCACGTAATCGATAAGGTATTAATCCCTCCACAGGACTTGGTAGACATTACTGCGATAGCTGCTTCAACAGGCATTCACACAGCTCTTGTCGGAGCACTAGGTAAGGCTAATCTAGTAACAACCTTGCAAGGAGATGGGCCATTTACTGTATTTGCACCAACGGATGATGCATTTGCAGCAGCAGGAATCGATCTATCTACATTCGATACAGATGAGGAGATAGCAACTTTGGTTGACATTCTAACCTATCACGTCGTCTCAGGAAGCGTCATGTCTTCTGACTTAAGTGATGGAATGACCACTCAAGCGTTGAATAGCGATTCCTTAACATTTACAGTTGGAGACGGAGTAATGGTAAATGGTGCTAATGTTACTCTAGCGGATGTAATAGCATCTAACGGAGTAGTCCACGTAATAGACAAGGTCCTCATGCCGCCAACAGAAGAACCAACAGTTGTGTGCGATCATACTGTCGGAATCTCTGCGGGCGGTCTTGAATTCTCACCTGCTGCGATAACAATCGGTGTTGGAGATACAGTATGTTGGAAGTGGTCAGATGAAAGTATGGCTCACAATGTCGTAGAGGTTGATGGGTTGAAATCTACCACAAAGGTAGCAGGAGGAATAAGCTCAGGCACGCCTGCAACAACAGTAGACTTCCACTACACCTTTACAGAGGATACGACTTTCTACTACGCTTGTGAACCACACATTTCAGTGGACATGTTTGGCAAGGTTACTGTCGGTGACGGCGGAGTGGAGCCCGTAGTAAAGAAGGACAAGGATAAGAAAGAGGACAACACACCAGGTTTCCTAGGAATAACACTAATCCTAGCCGCATTGGGTGCTGTTCTTTACGCACGAAAGAGAGACGAGTGATTCGGAAAGTTTCGGAGAAAGTGGCTGCTGTGAATATCAAAAATTTGCAGCAGCCACATCACCGAATATGATATTCTGACGACGATTCATCACCGATTACACAGGGTCTTTAGTCACGCTGAGTAATGAGTTTACATCAAATTGAGCTCCACTCATCGGAACATTTAGGTTGAAACTAGCTGATACGGAAGGATCTATTTCTCCACATTGTCCCACCTCGATACCATCAATCATTATCATGGCACTACGACCTTTAAGCCAAGGGCCATCGTCTGTGGGAACCAATTCCCAACCATTGCAGCCAAGATCTCGCATAACTGCTTGAATCCTACCACGTAAAGTAGCAAACCCTCCAGAGTTTTCGGCAACCAAGAATGAGAATTTTTCACAATTCTCATGATCGATGACTACCGTGCCAAGCTCATATACCGCTTGAGGTAATTCGTGATGGCGATTGGCAGAGAGTAACCTCAGCAACCCTGGAAGGATATTTTGTCTGAGTATGGTATGTTCAGTTGTAATCGGGTTCGTCATCTGTGTAACCGAACCGTTTGGTTTCCATCCTACAAGTTTGAATTGATCATCATAATTTGATAGGGTGAGAGATTGAATCTGTATCATTCCCAATCCCTGTAGTGATTCCCGAATTCTTCTAAGCAAATTTGCATCATCCCTAGGGATAGCAGTCAATGGTGCTTTTGGCACATCAAATGTAAGATGATCATAACCATGCCCAATCGCAATTTCCTCAACCAAGTCGATTGGATGGATTATGTCAAATCTCCACCTAGGCATCGATATAGATAGAATTCCATTGTCGTCTCCCTTGTATACACCACCCATTCTTCGAATAGATTCCTTAATCTCTTGGTCTTTGAAGCTGTAACCAAGAATATTCTCAACCAAAGAACGCTTTACCTTGTGTGTTTTTGGAGTCCCATCTAAAATCCAATCTTTACCTTCACAGGTTTTCACCCTAACAGATTCGATTTTACCTCCCATGATATGTAACTGCAAACAAATCAACATTAATGCCGATTCACATGCTCTCTGATCAATACCTGTGACATCTATGAACAAATCCTTTGTTTCTGTTGTGACAGTAGTATGGTCTCCGTTTATCACAGGAGGGAATGAAAGCACGTCGTCATTAGAATCTAGAATAATTGGAACCCTGTCAAATCCTTCCAACAGATGAGCATAGTCTATGCCTTTGGGATGCTTTAGCAGAATCTCGTCTATTGTCATACTTTTATCCATGGCTAGTGGCTGAAATGAGTGATTTCTTGTTACCGCTTCAACTCGAAAAGGAGGAGATAATTTACTAAGGTCGTGCACTCCAATCGAGGCTCTTTTTCTACCCCTTCCAAGTGCAAAATGCAATTTCTCTTGATGTTCCATCAGCCTTTTTATTATGTCATCATCAATTTCCAATCCTCTAACTATTGCACCCAAAATTACTGGCCTGATCTCTCTTAAATCAGGTGATACAGTCATTCTAGTTATTCCACTCTTGATTAACAGCCGTGGATTAGCAGGAGCATCATGCAAAAAAGGCATCATTCCATGGAATAGGGTTTCAGCCGAAAGTAAATCAGGTCTATCAGGGAAAATCTCGATATCTAGGATTTCATCATTACAATTATCAATATCAGTACCCATCAATGGTAGTCTGTATGCCAAATCATGGACGTCGTGTATTCGACCTTTTCCTTCTACTAACTTTTTTAGTAAAGATTGCTCAACTGATATAGTTGGCATTTTATCACCTAGCAAACCAGTGTGGCATTGGTCGGTCATAACCTGCCAGCCTTAATCCACTAACAGCAGCTGTATCTTGATCGAATGCACGTAGGTTCGCTTTCTCTAAAGAATCAATTGATGCAATTCCTAATCGATTCAAGTGTGCAGAAAGTCCCGCGCTAACTTGTTCCAACCATGCCCCAATGTTTTCATCGGGAGCAGGGCAAACAGCAAATGATATTCCTGATGCACAAAGTATCGCCAAATCCTCGCTGCTTGCTGACCATGGTAGCCACATAGAATTCAAGCAATGGGTTAGATTAATCGATGCCGAGCGACCAATCATCGGTAAAGATGCTGCCGCACTAATACCGCTTCCATCATCCAAAACACTCACAGCAGCGCTCGCGTTGTGGTGATTAGACTGCAAGTGAAGTTGATTTGTATGTCCTATTCCCTTTATCATCAACATTTTGGAATTTGGTCCAGCGATACAACCAAGCGCAACTGAAATTCCATCGATTGATTCGCTTTTTAGGTATGGCATCGAATCTAAGTCGATTGCATAACCCGCTGCTTTCTGTAACATTGCGGCAGCAGCATGCATATTGTTAGAGTCAATTAGAACTATATCACAATCTCTGGGATTTTCCTTTACCAAGCAAGGATAGAATAGATCATCCTCTACACCCATTGGAACGTAGGGGAGTAGTGGTATAGGTAGGGCAAGTGAATCAGTCTCTCCAATTAACCTTACAGTGTCACATGTCGAATATGATGGATTATGTGTTTCTGAGGCCGGGATCAATGAAATGCCAGACAAATCTTCTTGACAACTGGCCATTATACCTTGGCTAGGATTCTTATCTGCGACTAAGCAAACTGCATCAGCGGGTATTTCTAGGTCATTTTCACCAAGTTTTTTGTTTATTTTAGTTAGCTCGGATTTCTCTAGCGCTCTCATTTGGACTCCGGGTGGTGGGGTTGGACATCGTCCGTTTATGATTATTCTACCGCCCTTCATTCCAGCTCCTGGGTCCCCTCCAACATCACCATGAACTACTATGTCTCCGCCGGTCATTCCTCCACCGATTCTGATTCCTGCATCTCCTCTCACAATCAGAAGCCCGCCGCTCATTTTAGCGCCGGCATCGTTCCCAACACCATCAAGAACTGTAATTCTGCCATTATTTTGGGCAAAACCTGCACAATCTCCTGCGTTTCTCTCACAAGTAATGATGTTACCATTATTACCGGCACCTAAGAAATCACCTACATTTCCTTGATGAGTATAAGTCCCACCATTTCCGAATGCGGCAGTGAATGAACCTAGATTTCCAAGACTCCTAACTTTCGACCCTTCAGGTAAATTTGGACATAATCCTAGCTCTCCATCCTTTGGAACAGGTTCTCCCTGAGTAGTCCATCCAATCCTAAGAACAATATTTCTCTCAAGAGCTTTCTCAAGTTGCATTGGTAACCTAGAATTGATGTTCACAGAGCGTGCAACAACCTCGTCATCACTTGCCATCAGTCGGTCGGGTGGGTTCTCTTTCTTCAACAGTTTGCTTGAAAGTGGAACTTGTAACGCGAAGTAAGGTTCATTTGAGGCCCGCGAAGGGAGGGTGATAAGGGAGACATATGGTAATCAAAGTTGCAATCAATGGGTATGGGACAATAGGAAAGAGAGTTGCGGATGCGGTTTCTTGTCAATCAGACATGGAAATAGTTGGTGTAACAAAAACCAGACCAGCATTTGGATGCGACCTCGCAGTGAGAAAGGGTTACCCCTTGTTTTGTACTTTTGACGATTCGAACAAAATCAACGCATTTGCAGAGGCAGGGTATGAATGTCATGGAGGTCTTTCTGATTTGTTATCTATCGCAGATGTAGTAGTTGACTGTTCACCGGGTAAATTGGGTGCTGAAAATAAAGCCAAGTATCAGAAAGCTGGGATTAAATGGATATTTCAAGGGGGAGAAAAGCATGAGATGACTGGCCTTTCATACACATCGTGTGCTAACCACTCTGCAAATCTCAACGCTGAAGGAACAAGGGTAGTTTCTTGCAACACTACTGGATTGTCGAGAACGCTGGTGCCTTTGTATGAACATTGTGGAGACTTATCTGTGGAGTGCACAATGATTCGTAGAGCAGCCGATCCTGGCGACTCAAAGAAGGGGCCAATAAATGCAATAAAGCCAGTGCTCAAGGTTCCGAGTCATCACGGTCCAGACGTAATGACAGTAAAACCTGAAATCAAAATAAATTCGTTAGCCGTTGCAGTCCCAACTACAATTATGCACCTGCACTCAATTGTGGCCACCTTACCAGATGGTCATGACTTGACTACTGAAAAAATAATTAAAATGTGGTCTGAATCTCCCAGAGTAATAATCATGAATGGTTCAGATACAGGTATCACAACAACCGCTGAGGTCATGGAATTCGCAAGAGATATGGGTAGAACTTGGGGTGATCTTCACGAGATATTTGTTTGGGAAGACGGTGTCAAGCTGGTAGGTAACAATCTATACTATTTCCAAGCGATACACCAAGAATCTGATGTAATACCAGAAAATGTAGATGCGATAAGGGCTTTGATGGGAACAGAATCTGATTGGAGAGTTTCAGTCCACAAAACCGACACAGCCATAGCTAATATGTTTGAATAGTATATCCAGCCCAATTAAGGCTTGTATTCAAGTATGGTTCCAGCATCGGGATGAAAAGATGGCATCAATACGAGTAATGTTTGTATTAGCGTTGATGCTCATTGCGCCTGCAACCTCTGCGTATGATGTCAAATTACAAAATTCAAGTGAACCAGTAGAAGAAGCCTCTGCAAATTGGCATTCAATTTCCCCGATTGAAACAAAAATTTCGGGTCTAAAAACTCTGGATTATCAAATATATTTGCCAACAGGGTCCTACGATCCAATTTCTAACGACCTTCCTATAGCTAACTACGATTGGGCTGGTGATTTCAAAAGAACAGGTATGGCAATAGTTCAATTTAATGATAACATAGGAGAGCATTTCTACAATTTGGTGGACAAATATGATTTGTTCGTACTAGATAATGTAGGATCTTCTAGTTGGTTATTTAGACTCTCAGACCCCGGTGATTTTAGTAAAATAGGTGAAGAACAATCGGTAAGATGGATTGGCTCAATGATGCCAAGTTGGAGAGTTTCCTCGCAGTTAGATGAATATGCTGAATATTATTCGATAATACCCGCTGCTGATATTGATGTAAGAGAACTTGACTTACTTGCATTAGACTTAGTTAGAATGGGTGCCGAAGAAGCTTGGTGTGGCTTGCATTTATGTGAAGCAAAGGGGAGAATTAGCATTGAGTCTTTGGCCAAAGATGGAAGAATCATATTTTCAGATAAAGCTCATGAATTGCGAATAACTAATGCGGTTGCAGGAGCAATAGTTGGTCTCAATGATATCTCAAACAGCAATCTTGGCCTTACAGGGTCTGGAGAGAAAATCTCCTACACAGATACAGGTATCGATCAAGATCACCCAGACCTAGCAGGTAGGGTGGCAGGCGTCTACACTCAGTTTGGTCTAGACCCTAGCCCAGCGGATTCAAATGGTGGTCACGGCACTCATATCGCTATCACAATTGCAGGAAGTGGTACTGGGGACTCATCTGCCAAGGGTATAGCACCTGATGCACTTATTGTTGCTTACGCACTAGAACACGATCCAACAGGGGTTTTCGGCAGGATTGGTTCCATTTATGACATGTTAAACCATGCAGAACAAGAAGGATCAAGAATTTCTGTAAATGCATGGGGCCTAAACGGGAATTATGGTGCATATACAGGAGATTCTCGTTCAGTTGATGTGTTCGTGAAAGATAACTCTGATTTCTTGCCAGTATTTTCAGCAGGTGATGACCCTTCGCAAAATGCATCAAAAGTAATGGCTCCGTCAACTGGAAAGAATGTTCTTTCCATAGGAGCTTCAACAACCAATCCAAGCGGCAGTGTTGCAAACTTTTCTTCTTTAGGTCCGTCTTTAGATGGTAGAGTTAAACCAGATTTGGTAGCTCCAGGGGTTGATATTTGCTCAGGTAGAGCTCAAGAAGCTGCCATTCCAACAGGTAGTAACTGTGGCTCAGGACAACACGCTAACGGAAATGGATTGTATATGTCGCTAACCGGAGCTAGTCAAGCAACAGCAGTCGCTGGGGGCTCAATATCACTGATTAGGGAATTCATTCGTGAGGAAGTAGGTATAGTAAAACCGAGCGCTTCGTTACTAAAGGGTGCAGCCATTAATGGGGCAATAGATCTCGGGGCTCCAGATATACCTAATTCAGAAGAGGGATGGGGGCAAATTTCCGTGGCAAACACTGTAATGCCAGAGTATAATGGAGTTGATTTGTCGACCTACTATGATAACTCTAGGGTATTGTCTGCGGGCTTTTCAACACTCTATCAGTTTGATGTTAATCCGGGATCAGGATTGGATTTGACACTGACATGGACAGATGTTGCTGGAAGTGCAAATGCTGAACAGAATCAATCCCGCCTAGTCAACGATTTAGACTTGCTATTAATGGCTCCAGATGGCACTGTGTTCAAAGGAAATGTCATGCTAAATGGATACTCAATTCCTAACGGTATCCACGATTCTGTGAATAACGTTGAAAGAATAAAAATCAACCCATCTGCCAATTTACCTGCTGGAAAGTGGAAAGTTATGGTTACTCATGCAGGAGGATTAGATCAGGCATACTCTCTCATACTTACAGGCGATGCGACTTTAGATCCCAAAGCGGATCTTGTAGCATATGATGGCTCTATCTTTCCATCCTCGGAATCGCCTTTAGTTAATGATTTGATAACAATAAGAATAGCATGGCTGAACCAAGGCACAGCCAATGCATCTCAATTTAGAGTAGTTTTAGAAGATTTAACTGACAACACTGTTTTGTATGATGGTAACAGGTCAAACTTGCCAGCAGGTCAAACAGATTCTTTGACAATTTATCACACATTCAACTCGACTGGTGACCATAATATGCGGCTATCGATTGATACAGAATCTTCAGTCGAGGAGATTAACGATGAAATAGATGGTGTTAACAATAATATCGAAGAGATGACAATTACAGTTGCAGCACTTGGAGTAAGGCTAGTCACGTTGAATTCAGAGGGTGTTGAAGATTCAAGTTTGGTAAACCAGACCCTTGATCCTTCAACTGCTGAAGGATATACATGGCCAGTTATTCTAAAACATGAAGGGACAGATCAACAATCAGTTAAACTTCAAATCTCCCAAGTCCAATCTCCTAGTCCAATTCGTGATGACGTCCTGCTACCAACAGAAGATGATTGGTCTCGTTCCTCTGATTTGTCTGGCCCATTCACACTATCTGCAATGGGTCAAGGTGGAGACTCAATTTATCTTAACATTACAATGAATGATGATGACGCAGACCTAAGTGGACAAACAGACAGATATGCTATGGCTGGAACCTATGTAATGGATGTCACAGCAAAGTACTCAAACAATCCTTCTGTCAAGCATTCGATACGTCTACGTCTGGTAGTTGAAGAAGTAAAAGATGTCCAAGTAGCTCCTGCGGGTACAAATGGGCTCGAAGCAAATCCAGGTGGTAGCACATCTTTCTCAATATCTGTAAGGAATACTGGAAACTCACCTGCTGTGTATGATATGGATTGTTTTAGTGAAAACCGGTGGCAAGTGCAACTTGGTCAATCCAATTCGTCTTCTTACTCATTTGAGCCATTAGACATACTTGAGTATCTACCCATGCAGATAAGGCTCTATGTCCCTCCTGTTGTTGATGGATTACCAGCGGCTGGTAGCACGGATACAATAACCTGTTCAGTAACAAGTGAATTTGACCCTTCTCTAAACATTAGCGAAACCGTCACCTTGAGTGTCAAGGCCTTAGAATCGTTTGAAACAGTATTACTTGACAAAGATGGTATTGACATAGGTCCAGCAGCATATGCTAGAAATATCAATGTCGATACGGGGGAGAGGCTGAATCTAACTCTAAATATAGAGAATACAGGTAATACAAACCTCGATCTTAATGTGAGAATTAATCCAGAGCTTACCACTTGGACAATCCAAGTTAATCATGATGGGCAAACTGCGAATCGTGAAGTTTCAGTTAGCATCATTCCCGGTGAAGCCGCAGAAATACGTTTTGAGATTCTAGTCTCCCAAGTTGCCGCTCGTAACGATGAAAATAACTTGGTTATCAAAACTAGCCAAGACCCATCGAATTTCTTGATAAATGAAACTAAGCTGGTAGTCAAAGACGAGATTGGTCTAGACTTCATAATTGATGAAGATGCTACATTAGAAGTATATCCAAACGGAGATTTTTTCACCAATTCAATCACTGTTGAGAACACTGGAAATTCTGGAATAAGCATTGATTGGACACATTCGCTCCCACCAGATGGATGGGAGGTAGGGTTTGTTGATGCACCTACATATCTTGCACCTAGGGAGCCCACAGAAGTAGGTGTGTTGATTAAATCGCCAGTTAACGAACCTTCCTCAGAATCGCTGTTTGTTCTGGGAATATATGCAGAGATTAGCAATGGTTTTGAC